>QBLT01000051.1:0-18738 GCA_003249105.1 Leptolyngbya sp.
CTCCTCCACCCCATGAACCCCCTAGCCTCTGGATTTCTCGCGAGTCTCCTAGCCGGCATGAGTACGAGCGTTGGCGCGCTGCCGGTGCTGCTGCCCTTCGACCCGTCGGAGCGCACCCAGGGTATTTTGCTGGGCATCGGCGGCGGCATGATGCTGGCGGCCACCTCCTTTTCGCTGATTTTGCCCGGTACCGACGCGGCGATCGCCCTGGGCTACCCCGGCCCAATCGCGGCGCTGGTCATGGTCACCGGAGTTTTGCTCGGCGGCGCGTTTCTGTGGGCCGCCCACAATATTTTTCCCCACGAGCATTTTTTTAAGGGGCCAGAGGGGCCAGAGGCCCAAAACATTAAGCGCATCTGGCTGTTTGTAATCGCGATCGCCCTGCACAACTTCCCCGAGGGCCTGGCGGTGGGCGTGGGCTTTGGCGGCGGTGAACAGGCCGGGGCGATCGCCCTGGCCCTGGGCATTGCGCTGCAGAATATCCCAGAGGGGCTGGTGGTAGCGATCGCCCTGCGCGACATCGGCTATGCCCCCCGTCAAGCCTTTGCGGTCTCGTCGCTGACGGGGCTGATTGAGCCAATTGGCGGTCTGTTTGGGGCGGCGGTCGTCACCTTTGCCCAGGCTGCCCTGCCCTGGGCCATGGGCTTTGCCGCCGGAGCCATGCTGTTTGTGATTGTCGATGAAATCATTCCCGACATTGACCAAAAGGCCTTTGGCCAGCGGGGCACCCTCGGCCTCATGGGCGGCTTCGTAATCATGATGTTCTTGGATATTGCCCTGTAGCAGCGGTTTGTTCTAGGTCGGTCTGTAATAGTCACCCGGTCAAAAAAAGCCCCCCGATGGTTGCGGAGGGCTTCAGTCACAGGCGCGGACAAACTTGCGGAACCTGTCAGAACAGGTGGGTTATAGGGAAATCCAGCCGAACCACGACAGGATGGTAGCGATCGCAACCAAACTCAGAAAGACGGCTAGCCCAGCGGTAATTGCCCCAGCGGCCTTGCGAACTGCGTCAGGGGTCTCCATCCAGTCGCCCTGGGTCAGGCGGCGATCGGCTGAGAAGTCGTAGCCCAACGACTTCAGCTGGGTCAGGTGGTCGTGGGTATAGCGCGGTACCCGCTCAAAGGGTAGGTCACCCTGGGCGTGCTGGGGCAATACCCGTCGCCGCTGGTAAGGAACCGTACTATCGCCAAAGCTTGTGACGTACTCTTCGCTGCCCATCAGGGCATCCACTAGCCCCTCAACTCCCTTAGTGGCCAGCACTATCGACCAGGCCAGCGTCTCTTTGTCATCGTAGACATTGCGCCCCAGCAGTCGCTGCACGCACAATTCTACAAAACGGTAGTTGTTGTTGACCTCATAATTCCAGGTGCGAAATGCGTCTGATGTCGCCAGCCCGCGCACAAAATCTTTGACTGAGATCAAACCGCCGCGCAGTTGAGATTCCAGCAGGGTTTGGCGATTGCTTTTCAGCATCTGCTGTTCATGGAATATCTGCCGATAGGCTGCCGAAATCAAGGCATCCATATCGAGAGCGTCTACATCCACAGCAGAGAAGGTTTTATCCAGGGTAAAAATCCCAGACTGCTCATCTCCTGGCACCTCATAGCCCTCAACGCGCTGGTTCTGGCTGCTGGGGGCATAGGCTAGTAGTGGCAAAGTCACAACTATTTTTCCTCCACTTGTAAAATAAAAAAGGATTTCTTTCTCAATTTGAGGCCGTATCAAACAAGCCGCCTCACCATTGTTTTCGTTGCTATAAAAGGCTTTGAATTTAAGTTAGATAAAGGCCAGCAACGACTAAGGCTTAGCCTACGAGATCGGAGAATCAAGTATTCTTATTTCGACAGGGAGAGTAACAAACGGTCATGTTTCTTCAAACAAGCAAGACCCAATTATTTTCTTTTCAACAAAGAATTGAATGCTGCACCGGAGCAATGGCGTGAATGTTTGATCGCCTGCCTAAATATCGCCTGCCTAAATATAGAAGCGAGGTCGGCCCATTGGATACAACGTCATACTTGGCAGCGATAGGACTAGGGGAGTAGCCCCTGCCAACCTCAGATACCTACACAAAACCCCTCTTCATCGGTGAAAAGGGGTTGATCATTCGAGCTATTAGGTGCTGCCTAACTGGGTGACTGACCCAGTCCCCTACCAACCAAAGGCTGACACAGGCGCTAGCGCTGGTTCACTTTTGCCCTCGGCCTCGGCGGCGGGTGCCGCCAGTCTCGATTCGGCGCAGAACGAGGCGGTGCTAAAGCCGCCAAACCGCTTTACTACGCTAGTGCGCAGTCGCAAATCGGGGTTGGCAAACCAAAAGCGCTCCACCGAGCTCATGGTTTCGTACTCAGTGATTAGCAGCAGCCCTTCGTCCCCGTCGATTTCGTAACGGCCAATTACGGGCACAATCTCGGCATAGCCCCGCTCGCGCAGGAGCTGACCGCGGCTGGGGTCGTCAGCATCGGGCACCAGGGCAAATACGGTGCTGCCTTCGTGGTTCTCATCTTCTTTATCCCAAGCCATGGCCCCTTGCCAGGTGACAAGCGCGCCCCCAACAGCGAGGGTCGGGTCAACCTCATGCAGGTTACAAATTTCCACCACGCTGGGGTGAGCGGCCTCCAATGCCTCTACCGCAATGGTCGAACCGCCTAGCTCAGCCCGGCGAAAGGGCAAGTGGTGGGTGGTTCGCTGGGAGTTCCACTGGCCCGCACTCATGCGGAAAAAGTCCATTACGTCCATGGGGCGGTCTCTATACTCTTGCTGGCATTCTCAGAATTACAAATTTAATACAGCCGATGCCAAGTCGACATAGCTGAATTTTATCGCTGTCTAGGAGCCATTGCAGCGGTTAGGGAAAGTTGCTCAGGGAATCCTTGGACTGCAAGGTTTTTTGGGCAACGCGACAGTGGGGCGAAAATGGCGCGATCGCCCTCCAGCAACAAATCACCTCAACCCGCGATCGGTGCCTATTCACCATCTCAACGTTGCGAAATGTTACGTTACCTGAGAGGCATTGCAGCCCAGTTCAAAGTCCCCAGAGTGCCCGAAATAGCAGAATTCTTTCGCGTTGCCCCCACCGTAAAGGTCACTTTTCCTTAATAACTTGTAAAAGACAAAGACACACTAGCGGTGTATAAACATCTTTGGAGGGTTAATTGAATTAGCGAAAGCCAATTCAGGCAACGGTTTCGAGGAATGTTGCGGATCCCTTACAGAGACGCATTTCCTCATCTCATCTGCCTTCCCTTTGAGACTGTTGAGCTAACTGTGTAGAAGCTTGAACAACCTTGAAGAAATGTAAACTAGATGAGAAAACCGAGCACGCTGATCTTTAAGATCCTTCCTATAGATTGGTTAGACAGCTCCGGCTGAACTAATGATTAACTTGGTCATTTGACCATTTTCAAGCAAACTCAGCGACAAAAATTAGGAGATTTGAGTCGATGTTTGACGCATACACTAAGGTTGTTTCTCAGGCTGATGCACGTGGAGATTTTCTGTCTGGCGATCAGCTAGACGCTCTGTCTCGTGTTACCGCCGACGGTCTCAAGCGGATCGATGCTGTTAACCGCATGACCGGTAGCGCTTCTAAGATCGTGTCTGATGCCGCTCGCGCTCTGTTTGCTGAGCAGCCCCAGCTCATCGCTCCCGGCGGCAACGCTTACACCAACCGTCGTATGGCTGCTTGCCTGCGCGACATGGAAATCATCCTGCGCTATGTGACCTACGCTACCTTCACTGGCGATGCTAGCGTCCTCAACGATCGCTGCCTGAACGGCCTGCGCGAGACCTACGTTGCCCTGGGTACCCCCGGTGCTTCCGTGGCTGCTGGTGTTGAGAAGATGAAGGCTGCTGCTATTGGTATCGTCTCCGACACCAACGGCATCACCCAAGGTGATTGCAGCTCCCTCTACTCTGAGATTGGTAGCTACTTCGACCTGGCTGCTGCAGCTGTTGCCTAGGTTCAGCCTAAATTGAACCTCACTTGAGTTGAGCCAATTTGGCTTAATTCTCACTGCCTGTTCGTTTGCTGTGAAGACAATTTAAGGAGAATCTTAGACTATGAAAACCCCACTAACCGAAGCTGTTGCAGCAGCTGATTCTCAAGGTCGCTTTCTGAGCGCTTCTGAGCTACAAGTTGCTTTTGGTCGTCTACGTCAAGCCACCGCTGGTCTAGAAGCTGCTAAAGCTCTGACCAATAAAGCTGATTCTCTAGTCAGCGGCGCTGCTCAAGCTGTGTACAACAAGTTCCCCTACACCACCCAAATGCAGGGGGCTAACTACGCTTCTGACGAGCGTGGCAAAAACAAGTGTGCTCGCGACATCGGCTACTACGTCCGTATGGTTACCTACTGCTGCGTAGCTGGCGGTACTGGCCCTATGGATGAGTACCTGGTTGCTGGTCTCGACGAAATCAACAGCACCTTCGAACTGTCCCCCAGCTGGTACGTGGAAGCTCTGAAGTACGTCAAAGCTAACCACGGTCTCTCTGGCGACGCAGCTACCGAAGCTAACTCCTACATCGACTACGCCATCAACGCTCTAAGCTAGGTTGGCCATTTGCCCGGAGGGGCAGACAGTTGTTAGCGCATTGTTAGCGATTGTTTGCTGCTCCGGGCATTGTTGTATCTATACACGCCCAAGGAGGCAACCATGGCAGTAACCACTGCGGCGGGACGCCTTGGCGTTTCGCCCTACGACGAGTCGATGCGGATTGAGCTGCGGCCCAACTGGATCGAAGGCGATGTGGAGGCAGTAATTCGTGCTGCTTACCGTCAGGTCTTTGGCAACCAGTACATCATGGCTAGCGAGCGCAATACCAGCGCCGAGTCTTTGCTAAGGCAGGGAGCGATTTCAGTTCGAGATTTTGTGCGGGCCTTGGCCCTGTCTGACCTGTATCGGGATAAGTTTTTCCTGAGCGGGCCGCAAAATCGCTTTATCGAGCTGAACTACAAGCACCTGCTGGGTCGGGCGCCCTACGGCCAGGACGAAATCGCCTTTCACACCGACCTTTATAACACCGATGGCTACGCAGCGGAAATCAACTCCTATATTGATTCCCAAGAGTACCGCGATAACTTTGGGGACAATGTGGTGCCCTACTATCGCGGCCACCTAACCCAGCGGAGCCAAAAGACGGTCGGGTTTACCCGCTTCTTTCAGCTCTATCGGGGCTACGGCACCAGCGATCGCGCCCAGGGGGGCATTCGCTCGCAGCTTGTATCTGAAATTGCCAAAAACTCTTCGTCGCCCGTGGGCAGCGGAGCTACCGGAGCCGCCATTGTCGGTGGATCTGGGGGCGATCGCGAGAAGCTCTATCGGGTGCGGGTCATCCAGGCCACTAGGCCCGGTAGCCCCCAGGTGCGTCGCACCTGCACCGAATTTTTGGTGCCCTACGAGCAGCTGTCTCGCAAACTTCAACAAGTTAACCGCTCCGGCGGTCGGGTAACTAAAGTCGACCTGGCCTAGGCTGCGGCTTTAATACCTCATATGGCGGAGTGCTTGGTCTTGCTTTGGCAGGCCGCGTTGGTGATTTCCTTGGGTGGGGTTGGCTAGGTTTAGGCCTGGGCTTGCTCACTTCCAAGGAGACCTAACTTGAGTACTGCGCCATTTTTTATTCTGCCTGTGTAGATTGAGCTCACGCTCACTGTGTTGATAAGGAGGATAACCCTGTGCCTATTACAACGGCAGCATCCCGTTTAGGGACCGCTGCGTTTGATGAAACCCTACCCGTAGAGCTGCGCGCCAACTGGACTGCCGACGATGCCGATGTGGTCATCCGAGCCGTGTATCGCCAGCTGTTGGGTAACGACTACCTGATGAAATCGGAGCGCCTGGTCGGTGCCGAGTCGCTGCTCAAGAATGGCTACATCAGCGTGCGCGACTTTGTGCGAGCTGTGGCTAAGTCTGAGCTGTACAAAGAAAAATTCTTCTACGGCAACTTCCAAACCCGCGTGATTGAGCTGCATACCAAGCACCTGCTCGGTCGCGCCGTCTACGACGAGTCTGAGGTAGTTGAGCACCTCGATCGCTACGAGACCCAGGGCTACGATGCCGATGTTGACTCGTTCATCGACAGCGAAGAGTACCAGGCTAACTTTGGCGACAACGTGGTGCCCTACTACCGTAGCTTTGTCTACCAGGCGGGCCAGCGTTCGGTGGGCTTTACCCGCATGTTCCAAATGTACCGGGGCTACGCCACCAGCGATACATCCCAGGCGGGTGGCAAAAAGTCGCGCCTAGCCGGAGAGCTGGGTCGCAACACCTCGTCTTCGATCATTAGCCCCACCAGCGCTGCTGCTGGCTGGTCGGCGCAGGCCAACAAGCTGACCACCCCCAGCCAGGCGCTCGGTGGCTCTACCCCCTACGGTGCCGGTGCTGGTAAGGTCTACCGGATTGAGGTGGTTGGGGCCAACCTGCCCCGCTACCCCAAGGTACGGCGCATCAACACCGCCTATCTGGTGCCCTACGAGCAGCTGTCTGCCAAGCTTCAGCAGATTCATAAGCAGGGTGGCAAGGTGACCAGCGTTACCGCTGCTAGCCTTTAAGCCATATGCCATAGCTGGCGCATTCTTCTGAAGAATGTGCCAGCTATGGGTGAAATGCCGCATTCGACGAGATCTCGCAACGACCAGGAGAGTTTCCTATGCTCGCTCAAAACGCCTTCGGTAGTCAGACTACTAACCGCATTTTTCTCTACGAGGTTGAGGGGCTGCGCCAAAACGACGCCACCGACCAAAATAACTACCCCATTCGCCAGAGCGGCAGCACTTTCATCAAAGTGCCCTACAGCCGCATGAACGAAGAAATGCAGCGCATCACCCGCATGGGTGGCAAAATCGTCAGCATTCAGCCTCTGTCGGCCGACTAAGCCAGAGACAGGTTTGAACGTGCTGGAGACGTACTGAGGTATGGGACAGGATCCGCAGCAGTTGGTCAACGCCGAGGGCGAATCCCTAACGGTAGATCAAGCCATTGAGAACCTGCGCCAAACCGCCGATACCGGGCTGCGCTATTACGCGGCCTGGTGGTTGGGCCGTTTTCGCGTAGCCCAGCCCGAGGCGATCGCCGCTCTGGTGTTGGCCCTAGAGGATGAGAATGATCGCGCCCCCGATGGGGGGTACCCGCTGCGTCGCAATGCCGCCCGGGCTTTGGGTAAACTGGGCGATCGCACCGTAGTTCCGGCGCTGATTCAGTGTCTCGGTTGTGACGACTACTACGTGCGCGAGTCTGCGGCCCAAGCGCTAGAGTCCCTGGGCGATCCCCAAGCGATTCCAGCGCTGCGATCGCTGCTGGCGGGCGGGGTTGCCGCTGCGGTGGCGGTGCCCGACAAGCCCCACCTGGTGCAGCCCTACAACGCGGTGCTAGAGGCATTGGGCACCCTGGGTGCTACCGATGCGGTAGACGAAATCATCCCGTTTTTAGAGCATGAGGTAGCCCAGGTGCAAAATGCCGCTGCCCGTGCTCTCTACCAGCTAACGGGGCAGGCGACCTACTGCGATCGCCTAGTAGAGCGCCTGCAAGAGCCCAACCTACAGCTGCGGCGATCGGCCATGATGGATTTGGGGGCGATCGGCTACCTGCCCGCCGCCCAGCCCATTGCCGCCACCCTAGCCGAAAACAGCCTCAAGCTGATCGCCCTCCAGGGCGTTTTAGAAACTCATCTGCGGCAGACCGAGTTCCCCCAGCGCGGCTTGACGGATGCAGCCCGCCAGGTATTGCAGCTGATGGACGAACTGCTGTAGTGCCGAGGGCATGGCAGCAAAGACGAATTTATTGGGTATCAACAGGGCTGGAGAACGGTTAGTTGTGGGCGCGACAGTAGCAGAGCTGGTTCGGGCGGTTGAGACCGCTGATTCTAAGGGCGCAATGGTAGTTGCAGTTCATCAGCTAGCGGCGGCTCAAGACGTGGCCGCCATTCCCACTCTGATCACCGTTTTGGGGTACAACAACCCCGGCGCTGCGGTGGCCGCAGTGGATGGGCTGGTGGCCCTGGGCCAAGACGCGGTGCCTGCCCTGTTAGAACAAATCGATGGCTATAACTACGGCGCTAGAGCCTGGGCCATTCGAGCCGTTGCCCTGATCGGCGACCCCCGCGCTCTGCCCGTGCTGCTAGAAACGGCCAAGGGCGATTTTGCCCTGAGCGTGCGCCGCGCTGCGGCTCGGGGGTTGGGCACCATCGATTGGGCTAAGCTGCCCGCCGACCAGGCGACCTCATCTCAACGCGAGGTGCTTGAAGTATTGATTGGCGCGGCCCAAGACCCAGAATGGGTAGTGCGGTACGCAGCAATGGCTGCGATCGAGGGCCTGGCGAAAGCTCTAGTGGCTCCCGCAACCCAAAAGCCACTGCTCCTGGCCTGTCTGCAGCAGACCTTTCACTATGACGAAACTCCTGCCGTGCAGGCTCGCGCCGGTAGGGCTTTAGAGGTTTTGGGCGAGCTATAGCCGTCGCTAAAAAGTTGAGGCCGTTCTTATGGTGACCCCAAGGCGTTAGCTGTGCGCCAGTGCGTCGTTTCAGGCTTGGCTACGGGCCGTCAAACCCGCCCCAAGCGAACTGGCTAGCGCTACTAATTAAAGCCTCTGCCTCGACGTTGAGAAATGCAACACATTGATTCAATTTCGAGGTATGGTCTTCTATGGTTAATGCGCACAGGGGCCAAGCCGGAGCGCTGCGATCAGGCGATCAGCGGTTTAGCACCCACAATTGAGTTGGGAAGGTGTTCATGGTGTTGGCACGGTCAAATGCACCAGAGGTTTTGCAAGTGATGGGGCTGCCTGTTCACTGGCGAACCGACTACGCAGACTGGCTCATCGATCAGTATCGCCGAGGCTGTGGGGCCCACGTGGTCACCCTGAATGCCGAAATGGCCATGCAGGCCGACCAAAACCCCGAATTGCGCCAGGTCATCGTCAATGCTGAACTCGTGATTCCCGACGGGGCGGGGGTCGTGCTGTACTTTCGCACCAGAGGGCAGCGCATAGAGCGAGCGCCGGGCATTGAGTTGGCCGCCACCGTACTCAAGCGCATCTCCCCCCAAGAAACAGTCTTTATGTACGGCGGTGTGCCCGGTGTGGCCGATCGCGCCGCGATGTACTGGCAGCGCCAGATCGCCGGATTAAAGGTAGTGGGCACCCAGCACGGCTATTTGGGGCCAACCGATCAGCCCGAATTTTTGCGCCATCTTGAGCAGCTACAGCCCAGCGTGATTTTGGTCGGCATGGGCGTCCCCCGCCAAGAACTGTGGATTCGTGACCACCGCTACCTCTGCCCCAACAGCGTGTGGATTGGCGTCGGCGGCAGCTTTGATATTTGGGCTGGGGTCAAGTCTCGTGCCCCAGAGTGGATGTGCAACAACCACTTGGAATGGCTCTACCGCCTCTACAAAGAGCCCTGGCGCTGGCGGCGAATGCTGGCGCTGCCTCACTTTGCCTGGCGATCGCTCACCTATTCGGCCCGCTAAAAATCAGGGGTTCAAGGTTCAGGGTATAGGATTTGGGGGTGGCCATAAACCCTATACCCTGAACCTTACACCTTCCTCAATCCAGCCTCAAATTTGCCAAACCCAGGTATCGCAGCCCGTCCGGCGTTACTTCAAACCGGCAGGGCAGCACCTTCACGCCCTTGGCTATAGCTTCGCGCAGCAGCAGGCCATAGGTGGGGTCGGCTTCGTCTCCGGGAGCAAAATCGGTGCAGTCGCCCCGGTTGATGAAGTACAGCATCGCCGCCTGGATTGGAGGAATTAGCGCCGCCAGTTCCCTTAAATGCTTTTGGCCGCGGGTGGTTACCGTATCGGGAAACAGCGCCAGGGTGCCTTTGGCCCAGGTGGTGTTTTTGACTTCAACGTAGGTGACTGGGGCCGCATCTTCCCCAGAAATGACAAAATCGATGCGGCTTTTGCCGTCGCCGCCGTAGCGCACCTCGGGGCGAATGGTGGTGTATTCCCCCAGTTCTGGAATTTGCCGCGCTTCCAGCAGCGACTTCACCACGCGGTTGGGCAGCGCCGTGTTGACTCCGGCCCATGTGGGCACGGTGTCGCGCACCTCTGCTAGCTCCCAGGTGTAGGCCAGCTTGCGCTTGGGGTCGGGGTTGTAGGAGACCATGGCGCGGCCACCGATGTGGTATACCCCGGTCATGGGGCCGGTGTTGGGGCAGTGGGCGACAATCACCTCGCCGGTCTCTAGCTCAATATCGACAAAGAATCGCTTGTATCGCTTGAGCACTGTGCCCTCAATCAGGGGCGGAAACGGATAGAACCAGTCGGCGGGCATGGCGGCGGGAAATGGCGGGCAGTGCTCACCCTATCAGGAAAGGGCGGTCACCGGCACCTGGGCAAAATAGCGGCGGCGAAATTGCTCCTCTCGCAGCACATCGAGAAACGGCTGCACGGCTGCGGGCGCGGGCCTTACAGTGTCGGGATCAAACTGAATGGTGAGGATGTCTTGCTCTGGGGCAGCGACAGCCGAGGACTGCAAATCTGAGGTGATCTCGAAGCCAGCGGTTTCTAAGGCGGCTAGGCCCAGGGCCAGGCTAGTGGGCGAGAGGCGCAGGCGATCGCCCAACTGCGATCGCGTCACCGGAGTTTGGGTGCGGGCTAGGTACTTGGCTAAGCCCACCAGCTCTTGCCAGACCTCCCCTGGCGACAGGTCATCGATCGCCTGAGAAAAGGTGAGGGGCAGCCTGGTTTGGGTAGCCTGCTGCCGCCAGTCGAGCACGGAGTGAGTCTGCCCTGGTTCGACGTGCGCCCCACCGACGGCGGCGGAGCGCACGTCGATGAGCTTGACGTGGTAGCCGGTATTGCCGTTGAAGTCGAGTTCGACCACGACATCGCAGGGGCCAGGGGGAAGCTCGTCGCGGTAGTGCCCCCACCACTCGCCCGGAAAGCCTGCCTCGGCGGCGTCATCCCACAGCTCAAACTCAGTTTTGATGAAGCTCACCGCTTTGTTTTGGCGATCGCGCAATTTCTTGTGAAAGGCCTTCTGAAACCAGGCATTGCGAATGAGCAGCTTTGGCACCGGGTTGCCCATGCCGCAGGGCTCTAGCCACTTGAGTTCGCGAAACAGGGGTTGACCCAGATCTGCCACCGTCACTGTGAGATCGACCAGAAGGACTGGCTGAGGCGCACCGTCACCTCCCAACTGCTCGCGTACCATGCGGTTGAGCGCCGCCGCCAGCACCTCAATGTGCTCCACCGGCAGCGTCAGCCCCGCCGCTAAAGGATGACCGCCAAAGCCGGTGAGTAACGCCGACTGCGCCTGAAACAGCTGATAGAGATCGAGCCCTGCCACCGATCGCGCCGACCCCCGCGCTAGCCTTGGGCTGCCGTCCTCGGTAGGTGGGTCAATGCGCAGCAGAATGGTCGGGCGACCGAGGGCCTGGGCCACCTGCCCTGCTACCAATCCCAAAATGCCGGTGGGCCAGGTTTCATCGGCCAGCACCAGGCAGCGGGTGGTGGCCAAATCGACCTGGGCCACTCGCGCCATCACTTGGGTGTAGAGGTCGCGCTGGAGGGCTTTGCGGCGGGTGTTGGCCAATTCAGCCTCGTAGGCCAGGGTTTTGGTGCGTTGGCCCTTAAGGGCCAGTCCTTGACTATCGCGATCGCGGCTGGTCAGCAGCTCCACGCAAAAGCTGGCATCGCCGTGGATGCGGCTGACGGCGTTGATGCGCGGCCCCAGCCCAAAGGAAATATCAGTGGGGCGATCGCCCGTGCGCTTGCACAGGGCCAGCAGCTCGCTCAACCCCGGTCGCGGGTAGGGCGGGTTGGCCTGGGTTTGGGTTTGCAGGCGCGCCAGCCCGATCTGAGCCAGGTAGCGGCAGTCGCCCCGCAGCTCCACCAGGTCGGCAATCAGGCCAATGGCCACTAGATCGAGCACATGATCGAGCGGCAGCAGGGGGGGAGCATCCAGCGCTGCGTATAGCCCCTCTAGCAGCTTGTAAGCCACCGCCACCCCCGATAGTGTGGCTAGGGGATGCTGAGGGGGCAGACTACGGGGGTTGATCAGGGCGATCGCGCCAATATCGCCCTCTGGCAGGGTGTGGTGGTCAGTGACAATCACCTCCAGGCCCAGGGCTTTGGCGTAGGCAATCTCAGTGCCGCTGGTGCTGCCGGTGTCGCAGGTCACCACCAGGGTCGCGCCCCACGCAGCCAAATGGTCGAGGCCCCGCTGCGACAGCCCGTGGGATTCGCTGAGGCGGTTGGGAATGAAATAGGTGAGGCGATCGCCCTTGGGGATCAGCTGCCCCAACCCATCCCACAGCACGGCGGTGGCGGTCACCCCGTCGGCGTCAAAGTCTCCCCAGATCGCGATTTTTTCCTCGGTGGCGATCGCCTGCTGTAGGCGGCTGACGGCGATCGCCATCGCTGGCCCCAGGGCGCTGGCGGGGGTGGGTTGGTAGAGCGCAGGGTTGAGCCAGCCCTCTAGCGGCTCTGTAAAACCAAGCTGGCGCTGCCACAGCACCTGGGCCAGCCAGCGGGGCGGCGTTGTGCCTGAAATTGCCTGGGCTACTTTCTCTACCCAGCTTTCAGGAGCGGCATCCGCCTGGGGCAGGTTCCAGCGCAGGGGTAGGGCATCCATGGGCGACTCAGAAATAGTGAGATGGAGATGGTGGGAGCTCGACTCAGTCGGGCAATTTAAAGAAGCTTCCGTAAACTAGAGAAAGCCTAAAATCATAGTTCAATTTTGTGAGATAGCTTAGGCAAAGGCCAAAGGTTCCTCCATTTGGCTGACTATCTTAATTCTGTCCTCTCCATCGCTATTCTGGGTTTTTGCCGCTCCTATGGTCTGCCTATCTCCCTAGGTTTTAATCCTTTAACGGAAGCTCCAGACAGGTCTGCCGTGGCTCTTGGCCCCCAGGCGGTGCTGGGGTTGTTCACTCCTCCTTATTCCTATGACTAAACGTAGCCATCCTGAGCTAGACGGGCAAAATTCTCAAACCCTGTACAGTTTTGTACTCAGGCGACCGGGGCAAACCCTGCGAGAGCGGTTGACCTGGAGTGCGGTAGGCCTATCGGTAGGCCTTGGTATCGCCGCTGGTTTTATATTGCTCAATCCCCAAAATCGCACTTGGTCATGGTTGCCTGCGCGAGCGGCTATGTCCGTCAACAACGATGCGTTTCGCCAGGGGGTTGAGCAGGCGATGAAAGCGGCAGAACTGACCCAAAGCGCTGAGTTTAGCGAAGAGTGGGCCGAGGTGGTGATTCTCTGGCAGCGGGCGATCGCTCACATGCAAGCGGTGCCCAACGGCAGCACCAACGCAGCCCTAGCCAAACAAAAGGTCGTCGAGTACGAACGCAATCTACAGTACGCCCAAAGCAATGTGGGTACCCGGGCCAGCCGCGCCCCCAGCAGCAAAACCTACTGGACCCTAGGCTCCGATCGCGATCTGGTCATGGCCATTCAGGGAGCGCCCTCCCAAACCATACAGTACCAGGTTACTTGTCAGCAAACCCTGCGCTACGGCAACAGCATTGTTGAGCTGCACAATGGCTATGTAAAGCAGTACGACAACCCCGACGGCAATCTCCAGGTGCTAGCTGACAGCGACGTAGTGATTTCGGTTAGCGCTTCCCAAAACCGCTGGACCCTAGGCGCTACCGAAACCGATGTGCTACAGCTCCAGGGCACCCCCACCCGCCAGGAGCAATACACCTCCAACGGGTTTACCACCCTGTACTACGGCAAGAGCTCGGTGATGTTTGAAAACGGCCAGGTAATTGGCTACCTCAACGCTGATCAAAACCTCAAGGTGTCGGTGCAGCCCCCGGCACTGCTGTCCGGCCAAACTGCCCCTGAATTTTGGACCATGGGCTCCAGCCGGACCGAAGTGCTGCGGGCCGAGGGACAAACCCCAGTGGCTATCAGCCGCAACGACAGCAGTTGTGAAGAGGTGTTTCACTTTAAAGACGGTGAAGTTACCTTTCGCCAGGGGTTGGTGACAGGCTATCGCAATCGCAGCGGCGCACTCAAGGTGCGCTAAGACGTGCCTTAATCAGTCTCTAATCACAAATCACACCGCTTCGAACACACCCTCGGGCCAGATGGCGTTACCCTAAAGCCCGGGGTGTAGATCCAGTGCATCGTTTCGGCTCAATACCCGTATGCTTAAACCAACCCCCTAGTCTGCCCTGCCCCGCGCTGTGGATGATGCCCCCATCGCCATTGATTTAGTCATCGTCGATGACGATGCTGAAACATCGTGCCTGCTGCAGCGGCTTTTGAGCCAGCAGGGGTACCAAATTCAGGTGGCTGAAAGCGGTCAGCAGGCGATCGCCCTGATCTTGGCCGATCGCCCAGGACTGGTGCTGCTCGACATTCTGCTGCCCGATATGGATGGCTACTCCCTTTGCCAGCAGCTCAAGCACAATCCCCTCACCGCCGAGATTCCGGTGATTGTGCTCAGCTCCCTGGTGGATTCGCTAGACAAAGTCAAAGCCTTCCAGGCCGGAGCCACTGACTACATCACGAAGCCCTTTGCGGTGCAGGAAGTGCTAGTGCGGGTGCAAAACCAGCTGCGCTTGGCCCAGCAGCGGCAGCAGCTCAGTCAGCAAAATGCGCTCCTGATCCAAGAGGTAAAGGAGCGCACCCAAATGGAGCAGGCGCTAATCGCGGCTGAGATGAACTACCGCAGCATCTTTGAAAATGCGACGGTGGGTATCTTTAAGGCCTCCGCTACGGGGCAGCTGCTCAGCGTCAACCCCTCTATGGCCCGCCTCTACGGCTACGGGTCAGCCGAGGAAATGGTGGCCACCGTCGAAGACATCAGCCGCCAAATCTACCTTCAGCCCAAGCGCCGCGACGAACTGGCGGTGTACCTCAACCGCTTCGACAAAATTACCGACGCCGAGTCGGAGGTGTTTCGCAAGGACGGCACCACCTTTTGGGTGAGCGAGGACATTTGGAAGGTGTGGGATAAAGCGGGCACATTCCTGCACTACGAAGGCATTGTCCACGACATCAGCGAACGCCGCCAGATGGAGACGGAGCTGCGCCAGCAGCGGCAGCAGGCCGATCGCCTGCTGGTAAACATTCTGCCCTACCGCATCGCCCAGCGCCTCAAAGGCGGAGCGCGCACCATTGCTGAGAGCCTTGACCAGGTCAGCGTGCTGTTTGCCGACCTAGTTGACTTTACCGCTGCCTCTAGCGAGATGACGCCGCGCCAGCTGGTTAAGCTGCTGAATGAAGTGTTTTCTATGTTCGATCAGCTGGCCGAGTTTCATCGGCTAGAAAAAATTAAAACTATCGGCGACGCCTATATGGTAGCCGGAGGGCTGCCCTCCGCCAACGACGACCATGCGGCTGCGATCGCCCAGTTCGCCCTCGATATCTGCGACGCCATCAAGCAGTTTCCCCGCCCCGACGGTAAGACGTTTCAAATTCGGGTGGGCATCAACACTGGACCCGTAGTAGCTGGGGTAATTGGCAGGCGCAAATTTGCCTACGACCTGTGGGGCGACACCGTTAACATCGCCAGCCGCATGGAAGCCACCGGAGAGGCCCAGCGCATTCAGGTCACCCCCGACCTCTACGAAAGGCTAAAGGATCAGTTTCAGTTTGAGCAGCGCGGTTATGTAGCGGTGAAGGGCCGTGGTCAAATGCTCACCTACTGGCTGGTGGGCAAGCTCTAGTCGAGAATTTGGTATGGCTATGGTTTCTCTCTCCTCTACACTGCTGCAGCGGCTGCGATCGCCCCTGGTGATTGGCTCGGTTACTATCCAAAGCCGAGTGCTGCAAGCGCCCCTCTCGGGGGTGACCGATCGCGCCTTCCGCCAGCTGGTGCGCCGCTACGCGCCAGTCTCAATGCTCTACACCGAGATGGTGCAGGCCACTGGGGTTTGCCATGCCCAGCAGCTCGAAAAAATTATGGACATTGGCGATCGCGAACAGCCCATATCGATTCAGCTGTTTGACTGCCGCCCCGACTTTATGGCTGCCGCCGCCCGCAAAGCCGTCGCCGAAGGGGCCAAAACCATCGACATCAACATGGGCTGCCCGGTGAATAAAATCACCAAAAAGGGTGGCGGGTCGTCGTTGCTGCGCCAGCCCGAAGTCGCTGAGGCGATTGTGCGCACCGTGGCGGCGGCGGTGCCCGTGCCCGTCACCGTCAAAACTCGCCTGGGCTGGGACGATGACCACATCAATGCGGTTGAGTTCGCCCGCCGCATGGAGGCGGCTGGAGCCCAGATGCTCACCCTCCACGGTCGTACCCGCAGCCAGGGCTACCACGGCCCCGCCCGTTGGGATTGGATTGCCCGAGTCAAGGCGGCCCTCTCGATTCCGGTGATTGCCAACGGCGACATTGTCTCGGTCGAGTCAGCGGTGCGCTGCCTAGAGGAGACCGGGGCCGATGGGGTGATGTGCTCGCGGGGCACGCTAGGCTACCCGTTTTTGGTGGGCGAAATCGACGGGTTCTTAAAGACCGGCATTGTCCCTTTAGCGCCCACGCCAGTGGATCGACTGCGCTGCGCCCGCGAGCACCTGGGGCTGCTGTGGCAGTACAAAGGCCAGAAGGGCATTCACCAGGCTCGCAAGCACATGGCTTGGTATGTCAAAGGCTTTGAGGGCGCCGCCCCCCTGCGCCAGCAGCTCTGCCAGGTTGACGCGGTGGAAGCTGGCTATGATCTGCTGGATGGAGCGATCGCGCAGCTGAACAGCACAATATGGCAGCAAGGGGCGATCGCCTCCGTAGAACCCCAAACAGTGGCTCCTGTAACGTGATCTTGTAGCGGCATCACCATGGTTCAAGCCCTTAACCCCAGCGCCATGAGTTTTGAGGAATTTATCCAGTGGATTCCTGAAAACGGCGGTCAGTACGAACTCTACAGCGGGTACGTTGTTGAAATGCAGCCCACCGGAGCTCACGAACTCATCGGGGCCTTTTTGGCCGAAGAGCTAACTCTGCACTTTCGGCAGCAAAATCTGCCCTACACCATTCCCAAAAGTGGGCTCATCAAGCCCCAGCAGCCCGACTCGGGCTATCGCCCCGATGTGATTGTGCTCGATAAACGGGAGCTCATGCACGAACCCCTCTGGGAAAGTGCTTCCACTGTGCAGTTGGGCAAAACGCTACCCCTGCTGATTGAAGTGGTCAGCACCAACTGGCGTGACGATTACGGCCACAAGCTGGTGGAATACGAAGTCATGGGCGTTCAGGAATATTGGATTGTGGACTATCGGGCGTTAGGGGCCGTGCGCTACATCGGTCAGCCCAAACAGCCCACCATCACCCGTTGTCAGCTCGTTGAGGGCGAATACCAAATGCAGCGATTTATCAGCGGTCAAACGCTGGAATCCAGCACTTTCCCATGCCTCAATCTATCCGTCGATCAGATTCTGACCTCGGCCCGCTATTAGCACCAGCCCACCGCTTTCCTCCCGCACCAATCCCGAAAGCGGATAACCGCCCCTTGACTAAAAAGGTTTAAGGTAGGATCTATGAATAAATTTGATTTGCCGTTGTCACCCCCGTAATCTCCATGACCTCGTACGCCACCGCCACTGCCCGCGCCGATATGGGTGAGCTTCGCCGTCTGAGAAGCCTGCTGCCCCCAGAACTTCAGAGCTGGGTGACGGTGGAGTCGGCCATCGATGTCACCCCACCGCTGATCACCTGCGAGGAGCTGGGCAAAGACCAGGTCGAAATTCAGATTGACCTGATCAAGTGGGAGCAGCTGGCTCTCGACCAGCGCAACCTGCTGTTTTGGCACGAGGTGGGCCGCATTCAAAACGACACCATTCCCCGCGACGGCTGGGAAATGGCGGCTCTGGCTATTGGTCTTGGCGGTGCTGTAGGTGAACTGTGGGTGCAGGACGGCCTGCTGCTCATGCTGGCCCTGGGGCTATGTGGATTTTCGAGCTGGCGGCTCTATAAGCGCAACAACAATCAAAAGACTCTGCAAGAAAGCATTAGCGCCGACGAGCGGGCGATCGCCATTGCTACCCGCTTTGGCTATACCCTGCCCAACGCGTACAAGAGCCTGGGCAGCGCCCTCAAAACCCTAATTGAGCAAACCCCTAAAAAGCGCCAGCGCGATCGCTACATCAAGCGGCTCGAAGCCCTCAAAAAGAGCGCCGCCAAGGCCAAAGAGAGCGCCCGTGCCGAACGCGGCGACATGCGATCGGCCTATTGATCTCCGTCATCAGGGGTCGGGTGCCTGTGCCTCTAGCAGAGAGCTAGGTCAAAGCCTTCATGCACCCGACCCCTTAACCGAGCACCTCAAAAATTGCCTCCATCACGGCGGGCTTAACCTCCGGCGGCAGTTTGTCATGGACTCCTACCACCGCAAAGCTTTCCCCCTGGCGAATGACTCCCGTCAGCCCCGCCGCTGTTAGCAGTTGCACAGATTCAGCCGCAGGTTCTCCTGGCAGCACGACCACCGGCTTTGGCCCCTGCCGGTAAACCCCGAGACTCTGCACCGTTAGCTCAAAGGCACCGGCTTGAAACGCGGGGTTCAACTCACCGTCGTACTCAAACTTGCTCAGCATCAGCTGCATAGAATACAGCTGAGCCGGGTTGAGGGGGCTGGCATCGGGCACCGTGCGGGCACGACGAGTGGCAACCATTTCTAAAAACGGCGTCCTGATCGTGCTCAGTCGTTCTGCCTCCGTATCAAAAGAGCGGCAGTAGGCCAGGCTATCCCAGCCAGAGGTGTCGCGCAAAATCCACTTATAGCGCTGGCCGTCGCCTTGAACCGAGAGCACTGTCCCCTGCCACTGACCCAGATTCAGCGGCGGGGCGATATT
>QBLT01000051.1:18748-22040 GCA_003249105.1 Leptolyngbya sp.
GCCCTATGCTGGAAGATTTGGGGCACCGGGCCACCTACCAAGAGGCTACCCCTCCCGCCACTGCACCTGGCTAGCGCTGACGCCACCCATGACGCCATCGTCCAAGCTGCCCCAGAGGGCTGCGATCGCCGGGTCAAACTGGCGAAAATCGATCAGGGTAGCCTCTTGGTAGGTGGCCCGGTGCCCCAAATCTTCCAGCATAGGGCCAAGCTCTAAGCCAGCCTTCGGCCCCGGCAACACGACCAAGGGTGTGTTCACCAACGGGGAATCCGCCATCTCGGTAGTAACCGAGTAGCCCAGGGATGCTACGGCTTTAGCCAGAGCCTCGGCGTCTTCTGGCACGGCCCCCGGCAGCCACAGCACTGGTTTTGCCGGTGCTGGCATTAAACAGTTGGCATCTAAAGTCTGGCTCATAGCGATACCTGAGTTCGTCATGCCGGGTAAGTAGCGCAGTCCTTTACTCAAAGGCCCGGCGACCTCAAAGTGAATCAGGGTTTTTAGCAGTCTAAGGGGGTTCCAAACCATCGAAAAACCTAGCAGAACAATAGTTGCAAAATGCTGACTTGGGCCTGACTTATCCCATAGAAAGCTCCCTTTTCTGTGAATTTACCCATTAACCTGCCAATCTCCTCTGGGTATGCTGAACCTAACTGATAATTGGGCACTCAAATTAGCGATCGGCTAGCGATTTGTGGTCACCATGACCAACGTGGGGCTGGGCTTACAGGCTAAAGTTTCCGTGGGTTGAAATTGGGCGATGCATCAATATTCGATGAACAACGCCTCAATGCTTCCGGATCGCGGCGCTTGCCCTCAGTCTAGTAGAAGCAAACCACCCCAGGTTAGGGTGCAGACCCGCTTCCACTCAGACTCACCTTGGTTCATCTTTGCCCCAACACATCTTGTGTACGCGGTTTTCTGGAGCAGGCGTTGTCGATGCGAATTCTAATTTATTCCTATAATTACTATCCTGAGCCCATCGGTATTGCGCCTTTAATGACCGAGTTGGCAGAGGGGCTGGTGGCGAGAGGGCATCAGGTGCGGGTGGTAACCGCCATGCCCAATTACCCCGAGCGCAGTATTTATCCTCAGTACCGGGGGCGGCTCTATGCAACCGAAGAGCGCAACGGCGTCATTATTCAGCGCTGCTTTGTGCTGGCTAACGCCAGACGGGGGCTGGTGGGGCGACTGCTGCTGGAGTCGAGCTTCATTACCCTCAGCCTGTGGCCAGCGGTGCGAGGCTGGCGGCCCGATGTGATTCTCAACGCTAGCCCTTCTTTGCCAGCCTGTTTGCCCGTGGCTGCCCTCAAGCTGCTGTTTCAGTGCCCCAGTGTGCTGAACCTGCAAGACATTTTGCCGGAAGCTGCCGTCCAAACCGGGCTGTTGACCAATCCCTGGGCAATTCGCCTGTTTGAGGTACTAGAAAAGTTTGCCTACCAAAACGCCACACGCATCACCGTCATCGCCCAGGGGTTTCGCGACAACCTGTTGACGAAGGGGGTGCCCGACGCCAAAATGGTGCCGGTTTCGAACTGGGTGGATGTCGACTTTATTGCCCCTCGGCCCCAGGCCAGCAGTGCGTTTCGTCACCGCCACGGGCTGCAAGACAAGTTTGTGGTGCTCTACACCGGCAACATCGCTGAGACCCAGGGGATTCGAACGGCGATTCGAGCGGCCCAGGCGCTGCGAGCCTACCCAGATATTCAAATGGTGATTGTGGGGGAAGGTAAGCAGCTAGCGGCGTTGGATCAGTTTTGCCAGCAGCTGGGGCTGACGAATGTGTCGCTGTTGCCCTTTGTGCCCCGGGCCGAACTGCCCGATCTGCTGGCGGCTGCCGATGTGGGGCTGATCTTGCAAAAGCACGGCGTGGTGGGTTTCAACATGCCCTCTAAAACTCAGGTGCTGCTGGCCAGTGGACGCCCGATTCTGGCTTCTGTGCCGGCCCACGGCACGGCGGCCCAGGCGGTGCTGGCCAGCGGCGGTGGCCTGGTAGTCGAGCCCGAAAACCCGACGGCGCTGGCTAAGGGCATTCTCGCGCTGTACCATCAGCCCGAAATGGCGCAGCGGTTTGCTCGGCGTGGGCGACAGTATGCTTTAGAGCACTACTCGATCAAACGGGCGATCGATCGCTACGAGGCGTTGTTTTATGCTCTGGTGGCACCCCAGCGGTGGCCTTTGGAGGGCGATGTGGTGCTGGCGCTCCAGTCGGTGCAAAAGTAGATGTGTGGTGAACGGGCAATCCCTACGTCCCCTAGGTTGAGGGGCTGAGCCGTCATTTCTGCGCTGACCAAGGGTGGGGGATAATTACAGGCGATCGCCGCTGCCGATGTACTCTCCCCGGTGGGCGGGGTCGTTGGTTAGCAGCGTGGGCTCGTACCAGTACTGGCGGTAGATCAGTTCTAGCTCATTGCCCGCGTCGGAAAAGTAGTCAACCTGCCGAGCCTGGAGGGTGACCAGGACGCGAAAAATTAGCAGAGCCAGGATGGCGACGACCATGCCTGCGGCGGTGGTGATCAACGCTTCGCCGATACCTGCGGCGGCGGCGGTCGCCTGATCGCCTGAGCCGCCGCCGCCAATGTTGAGGTTGCTGAAGGTGGCAATCAGACCGGTGACCGTTCCCAACAGGCCCAGCAGCGGCGCGACGGCTACCACGGTTTCTAGCAGCTTGTCGCCCTTGCGCATTTTGACCAATTCGCGATCGCCCACGGTTTCCATCGCTAGCCGAAAGGTGTCGGGGGAGGGCTGCTTGAGCCGCAGGGGCGCCAGCAAAAACCGGCCAATGGGTAAGTCTTGGGCCTGGGCTGCGATCGCAGCGGCCTGGCTCAGATCGCGCCGAGCCGCATCGAGCACCTCAGACACGATCTGGTCTTCTCGGCTCAGCAGCTTTGTCCAAAACAGGGCGCGCTCCAGGGCCGTGGCAATGGTGAGCACCGAGCACCCCATAATCGGCACCATCACTGGGCCACCCTTGACCAGAATGTCGAGAACAGTTGCCATAGCCCAGCTCTAACCCTAAATTGCTTTGTTCGTTAGCGTTTCTACCACGATAAGCCTACCGAAAGCGGTTGTCCCAGAAATTAAAGAATGGGCATCGCCGACTTAAGAAAAGGTTAAGCAGCCTGTTTAAGCACGCCTGTCCCTAATCGTTGTCACCGCTGACGTAGGGGCGGTTGATGGTGCGCCCGGCAGGCCCGGTCACCGCAGTGGATTTAGGCAGGGATGCAGGGGCGGCTGCGGCTGGCGATTGAGTTTGGGGGGCGGTGCTAATGGCGGGGGCTGGCTTGCCTGGGGC
>QBLT01000052.1 GCA_003249105.1 Leptolyngbya sp.
ACCCAATCCCGCCCCATCTGGTAGCCTGTAACAAGCTCGCAATCGCACTGGCTCAGCCCATGTCCCAAGACCTCAAACAAGAACTCACCGACATGCTCGCCGCCGCCGACTGGGCCTGGATCAGTCCCCACGCCAATCGGGGGGCGGTGGTGGTGGTAGACCCACAGCTAGATTTAGTCGAGGTGGGCGTGGCGGTAGCCACCGACAACACCGCCGTCGTCAACCACTGGATTGCCGAAGCGCTAATCACCAAGCCCTCACCTTTGCAGCTAGAGGTGTGGGATCAGGCGGCCAAAAAGCAGTTTCAGTCGTTGATTGTGCAACCCTTTGTGCTCGTGCAAGAAGTTCCAGCCCATGAAAACTGAGGAACCCCAGGAAGAAACTGCCCTAGGAGCATCGCCCCGGGGCAAAGCTAGTATCTGGGCCGCTTTGAGCACCAGCACTCTAGTGCGATTTTTGCTGATGTTTGCCAGCGGCTGGGCCGCAGTTCAGCTGCTGGCCTATTTTGAAGTGCTGGTAGTGGTGTTTGTCACCGCTACTATTCTGGCGTTTTTGCTCAACCATCCGGTCACCTGGCTCAGTCGGTGGCTACCGCACGGGGTAGCGGCGATCGCGGTATTTCTCACCTGCTTAGCCATTATTATTGGCCTTTCCCTCACCCTCGGCATGGCAGTGTTGTCCCAAGGGCAGGAGCTTTCCGCCAGCCTACAAAACTTTTCTGACTCCGTCATACCCTGGCTCAGCGGCGCCGAAGATCTGTTAGAAACGCTGAATTTACCTGTTGAGTTGCAGGGTCTAGAGCCTCAGCTTCAGAACCAGGCCGTTGCCATTCTCACTACCGGGCTAGGGCTCCTGCAATCGACCCTGGCCAACCTGGTCCTTGCTATCCTCATTGCGGTCGTGACCCTGTTTATGATGCTAGATGGGGCCAAAATTTGGTGGTGGTTGCTCAACCACCTACCCATTCGTAACAAAGTACGTTTCAATACTGTCATTCAGCACAACTTGCTGGGCTTCTTTTGGGGCCGCCTGCTGCTGGCTGTGTTTTCTATCACCTCTACCTTTGCGGTCTTTGCCTTTTTGGGCATGCCGTTTCCGCTGGTGCTCGCCGTCATTGCTGGATTATTCAATTTAATTCCAGGCATTGGGGCCACCCTGGGTATCGGCATTGTCTCCCTACTGCTGCTATCCCAAGGAGTATGGTTAGCCATCCAAGCCGTTGTTGTTTGCGTCGCTGTAGAACAGATCGAAGAAAATCTGCTGCTGCCTTACATCATGAAAGACTCTTTGGATATCAATCCCGTGGTCATGTTCTTTGCATTGATTGTAGGAGCTACGGTAGCCGGAGTCTTGGGGCTTTTTCTAGCGGTGCCGATCGCCGGAGTAATCGTCACCTGGTTGGATATCGAAGCGATGCGAGGCAAGCCCACTCAAGACTAAAAAACCAGCCCAATCTGGCTAAAGTAAGCCAATAAATAGACCATCAGCCGATAAGCTAGAACACTGAACCCCTGGCGATAAGGTTTGATTTATGACCAACGCTGCCCCGCCAAACTCCTCTATGCCCGAGGGGAAGCGGCTGCGCTTTACCCGATCCCCACGCCCCTGGCTCTACGCCCTTTGGAAATTTTGGCGACCTCACACAGTGATTGGCACGAGCCTCAGCGTAGTGGGCATTGCCGCCATCGTTGTGGCTAATTTGAAATTCGAAAATCTTGCCTCCTTCGAGCCCCTGGTGGGTCTAGTCGGGATTGCTGTGGTGGCCTGTTTGTTAGGCAACCTCTACATTGTTGGGCTCAATCAGCTTGAAGATATTGCGATCGATCGCATCAACAAGCCCCACCTGCCTCTAGCTGCTGGAGAATTTTCCGTTGCTGATGGTCGTTGGATTGTTGGCTTAGCGGGCCTAGGGGCTATGGGTTTAGCGGTCGTAGGTGGTCCCTGGCTACTGGCGACCGTGAGCCTGAGCCTGCTGATCGGCACTGCCTATTCACTGCCACCGGTGCGGCTCAAGCGGTTTCCGTTTTGGGCTTCAGTGTGCATTTTGGCGGTGCGGGGCACCATTGTGAATTTGGGCTTGTTTCTGCACTTTAGCGATCGCCTGAATCTTCCCCTCACCATTCCAGGACGGATCTGGGCCCTGACAGTCTTTATTCTGCTGTTTAGTATCGCCATTGCGCTATTCAAGGATATTCCCGACATTGAGGGCGATCGCCGCTATGGCATCAGCACCCTTTCGCTCAGACTAGGCCAGCGCACAGTGTTCAATCTAGCTCTGGGTATTCTCACCGTTTGCTATCTGGGTATGGCATCGGCAGCCCCCTGGCTGAGTGGCGTAAATCGGCTGTTTTTGGCCGGGTCACACACGCTGGCCCTAGCCCTGCTGTGGTGGATGAGCCGCCGCATGTCTCGCCCCAAACAAGCTACCCAACCTGAGAAAACTCTGACCTATCCCCAGTTCTATCAGTTCATCTGGAAGCTATTTTTCCTGCAATACCTGATATTTCCCCTAGCCTGTTGGCTCGCTTAGCGAAAGCAGATTGGCATCACGGATCTAAAACCTATGTACGACTGCATTATTGTTGGAGCCGGTCCCGCCGGAGCCACTGCCGCCTACCACCTCAGCAAAGCTGGGCACTCCGTGCTACTGCTCGATGCCGCCAAGCTCCCCCGCTACAAGCCCTGTGGCGGCGGCGTCTCGCCCCAGGTGGCCCAGTGGTTTGACTTTGACTTTTCCCCCGCCATCTCCGTCAAGGTGCGCAAGGTACGCTACACCTTCAACATGGCCGACCCCGTCGAAGCCGAACTGCCTGCCGAAAAAGCCCTATGGATGGTGCGACGCGACGAGTTTGACCACTTTATTGTGCAACAAGCCCAAAAACAAGGGACTACCCTGTGGGATGGCACCAAGGCCCAAAGCATTGAAAATCAGGGAGACTTTTGGCAGGTCAATACCACTCAAGGCCCGGTTCAAGGGCGTTTTTTGATTGCAGCAGACGGGGCCCGTGGGCCGATGGCCAAGTGGCTAGGCTTTTCCCAACGGCGATACAAATTGGCCGCCGCCCTAGAAGCGGAGCCTCGCCTCGAAGTTCCCGATGAGCCTGTCCTACATTTTGACCTGGGCCTCATGCAGCAGGGCTACCTGTGGAACTTTCCCAAAGCCGATGGCTACTCCATCGGTGGAGGTGTGTTTCGCTCCGGGGCCCAGCGCAAGCAAGACCTACGCACTCCAGTTGGTGACTATGCCGCCGCCTTTGACATAGACGCCAGTACCGTACAGCACTTTGGCCACCCCATATTCATTTGGGATGGTCCCCAGGATTTGCACACCCACCGGGCCGTGCTGGCAGGGGAAGCCGCCTGCGTGGTCGATCCCTTTACTGCCGAGGGCATTCGCCCGTCTATCTTTAGCGGACTCAAGGCGGCAGAGGCGATCGCTCAGGCGCTTAAAGAAGACAGTCAACTCCCAGCTTCGAAGGGGCACCAAGCCCTAGGAGACTATAGCCGGGTAATAAACACAGAATGGGGCGAAGAGATGCGTTGGGCCAGACGCATAGCTCGCCTAGTCTACAGCGCGCCAGCCCTGGCCTATCGTGCTGGGGTGAAACGCCCTTCTAGCACTCTGACTATGGTGAAAGTGTTCTGCGGTGAGGTCAGCTATGGCGAGGTGGCTCACAGAGCTATCCAGCGGCTTAGCAAAGGGCTATTGTCCTAGCTCTGTTGGGCTGCTAGACAAAACAACGGCCAAGGCATTTTTGCCTTGGCCGTTGTTTTTAGCGGATTGTTAAAGAGAGAGCAGGGAGGGCGTTGGCTCCTAGCCAATTGCCTCCATAATCTTGAACATCGGCAAGTACATTGACACCAGAATCGACCCTACCATGCCCCCCAACACCATAATCATGATCGGCTCCATGACGCTGGTCAGAGCCTTTACCGCCTGCTCCACCTCATCCTCGTAGAAGTCAGCTACCTTCATCAGCATCGCGTCTAATTCCCCCGTTTCTTCCCCAATGCTGATCATCTGGATCGCCATACTGGGAAACACCGCATGCTTTTGAAGTGCCAGGCTGATCATGCCTCCACCCTGCACATCCTTACGAGCTTCATCCACAGCCTCAGCGATCACCTGGTTGCCCGCCGTGTCCCGCACAATTTCCAGCGCTGTTAGAATCGGCACCCCAGATTTCGATAGAGAACCAAAGGTGCGGCAAAAGCGAGCGGTAGCCGTTTTTTGAATTAGATCACCAAACAGAGGCATCTTGAGAGACAGACGGTCAATCACCCGACGCCCGTTGAGGGTCGCGTAGTAACGCTTGTAGGCAAAAGACAAGGCCGATATCGCCGCTATCATAAATACCCAGTTCAGGGGCTGGCGCAAAAACCGGCTGATCATCATCATGACCTGAGTAAAGACCGGCAGATCAGCCCCTAGGTCCTCAAACATATCGGCAAAGATCGGCAGCAAGAATACCGTCATGCCGACAAAGATGATTACCGCCAAAAACCCTACCGTTACTGGATAGGCCATGGCCGACTTAATCTGGTTCTGCAGCCGGGCTAAATCTTCTAGTAGCTTGGCCAGACGGTTGAGCACTTCGTCAAGAACACCACCTACTTCACCCGCTTGGATCAGCGCTACATAGAGGTTGTCAAAACAGGCCGGATGTTTACGCATCGCGTCAGACAGGTTAGTGCCCTGCTGCACGTCAGCGTTAATGGCCATCAACGCCTTTTTGAGCTTGGGGTTAGCGCAGTCATCTGCTAGTACCCCCAACCCTCGCACCAGAGCAACACCAGCATTAACTAGAGCAGCAAACTGACGGGAAAAGATCGCCTTATCCTTAACCGTCACCTTGGTCATGGAGGTTTTAATACTCTCCAGGTCAAGATTAAACCCGGATTCCTCCTTTATGTCCATCACATAGAGGCCCTGATCTTTCAGAAGATTACGGGCCTCATTAGGAGTCTCAGCGGAGATTCGCTCTTTGCGCTGGGCTCCGCTGGTATCGCGACCAATGGCAACGTAGGTAGGCATAGCTCTATTAGCTCAACGGCTGAAAAGTACTGCAATTATAGCGACGGGTTCAGCTTACCGAACCCGCTCAATCTACCCGAACTCGCGTGGTGCGTGCCTTGCTCTAGCAACACGGTCACGTTAGAACCTAGGTCTAACCCCAATCCCCTAGCATGAATGGACTGTGCTCCCTATCCCTAGATTAGGGCACCCAGTTTAATTTTCCCTGAGCGCCCTATTTAGTTACATCGGGTCGTTGCCCTAGGGCTTTAATGGCGACCAGCAGCAGCTCCCTGGCGGGCGGCATTGGGTGCCGGAGCTCCCCCAATCAGCCGTTGCAGCTCATCAGGGCGAGACGTCTTAGACATAGCCGCCTCAAAGGAAATAGTGCCCGCTTTGTAGAGGTCAGCCAGAACCTTCTCCAGAGTTTGCATCGCCAGCTTACCGCCGGTCTGAATAGCACCGTAGATTTGAGGCGTTTTACCTTCCCGGATCATGTTGGCGATCGCTGGGGTAATCACCATAATTTCTTGGGCCATGATGCGGCCAAACTCACCGGGTTTAGGATTAGCCTTAGGTACGAGGGTTTGGCTGAGTACCGCAACCAGCGAACCTGACAACTGCACCCGAATTTGCTGCTGCTGCTCGGGCGGAAACACATCTATCATGCGGTCAACGGTTTGAGCAGCTGAGCTCGTGTGCAG
Organism: Leptolyngbya sp.; assembly: GCA_003249105.1. Lineage (GTDB taxonomy): Bacteria > Cyanobacteriota > Cyanobacteriia > Phormidesmidales > Phormidesmidaceae > Nodosilinea. Next base: position 5,719 of record QBLT01000052.1, read on the forward strand.
CGTACCAAAGACGAGGTGACCCGTTTCTGCAGCCGAAATGGCGAGGGAGATGGTTTCTAGGTCCCGCATCTCACCTACCAGAATCACGTCGGGGTCTTCCCGCAGGGCAGCACGCAGGGCATTGGCAAAACTCTTGGTATCTTCCCCGATCTGACGTTGGTGAATCAGGCTTTTGATGGGTTCATAGACAAATTCAATCGGGTCTTCGACAGTGAGAATGTGCTCGGGCCGAGTGAGGTTGATGTTGTTGATCATCGAGGCCAGAGTGGTAGATTTTCCAGACCCGGTGGGGCCGGTTACCAGAATCAGACCCCGAGGCTTCTCTGACAGCTCTCGCACAATATTGGGCAATCCCAGCGTTTCCATGCTGGGGATTTTGGAACTCAGCGCTCGCAAACAGGCAGCATAGGTACCTCGATCTTTGTAGACGTTGACCCGGAAGCGGGCCAGCCCTTTTACCCCATAGGAACAATCTAGCTCCCAGGTTTGCTCCAGCTGTTTGCGCTGAGTATTGTTGAGCATGCTGAAGATCAACCGCTGACAAGACTCAGCGGTCATGGGCTCGTGCTCAGTAGGGGTGAGTTTACCGCTAATGCGGATGTAGGGAGGCAAACCTGCGGAGAGGTGCAGGTCAGAGCCACCCCGCTCAATCACCTCTTCCATCAAGTCTTCGATCATCAATTCCATAGAACTACCTCATGGGGGTTAAGAAATATTGAAAGAATCTAGCGTTAGAAAAGCTTAGGCGAAGCCGATAGAACAATTGGTGCCGCAAGGCCCGTTGCTGCTAACAAGATGCCCACTTCAGGAGAAAATGCTGTCAGCCAACCACTAGTCATGGAAGCGGGGAGTGAGACAGTAGGGACAGTCGAGCCAGTCTTGCTGAAGCTCAGCGGCGCAGCTAGCACAGGTTAAGGAGGCCTTGCGCTTAGACTTAAGCTCTGCTTCTAGGCCTGTATCCGTAAAGGTCACCCGTTCTACTTCGTCTAGGGTGGTGTATCCCTGCCGCACCAAGTCTAAGCTGTAGGACAGCAGCGTCTGCATACCCTCCTCTACCGCTGCCTCCTTGATCAGCTCGGTAGGGGCACCTTCGGATATCAGCTTTTGCAGCCGCTCGGTGACGCGCAGCACTTCGTATACCCCAACCCTGCCCTTGTAGCCACCACCCTGACACTTTGGGCAGAGGGTATTGTTGTCTTTAGCGGCCACAAGCTCTTCTACGCTAAGGGTATTGGCCTTATAGAAGGTGATGTCTGATTCAGAGGCAGAACTCAGCCCAAAGTGGGCCAGTTCTTCAGGAGTAGGACTGTAGGCAATCCGGCAATCAGTGCACACTCGCCTCACTAGACGCTGGGCTAGTACACCAATCAGGGCACTGGAAACCATGAATGACTCCACCCCCATTTCATCGAGACGGGCGATCGCGCCAGCAGCGTCGTTAGTGTGCAGCGTCGTTAGCACCAGGTGCCCCGTCAAGGCGGCTTCAATTGCCGTCTTTGCCGTCTCGCGATCGCGGGTTTCGCCCACCAGAATCACATCGGGATCCTGACGTAGAAAAGCGCGCAGAATAGAAGCAAAATCCATGCCCTTTTCACGAATCACCTGTACCTGGGTTAAACCGGGCAGCGTATATTCGATCGGGTCTTCAGCAGTGCTGATGTTGATGCCGGGATCGTTACGCTCCGATAGCACCGAGTAGAGAGTCGTGGTTTTCCCTGAGCCGGTTGGGCCAGTTACCAACAGAAGTCCAAAGGGACGGGAGGCCATCTCCTGCACAATGCGCAGCGAGTCGGGGTCGGTGATCAGCTTGTCTAGACCTAGCTGAGTGGCTGAGTTATCTAGAATTCGTAGCACCACCTTCTCGCCGCAGCGGCTGGGCAGGGTGTTGACCCGAAAGTCCACCTTGCGGCCCTGAAACACCCGCCGAATACGACCATCTTGAGGCGCTCGGCGCTCAGCAATGTCTAGCTCAGCGATAATCTTAAAGCGGGCAGTAACCGCCGGAATAATCTTCTTGGGCATTTTCGGCAGGGCCTCTTTGAGCACCCCGTCTTTGCGAAAGCGCACCCTGAGGAATTCTTCTTGAGGTTCAATATGGATGTCAGAAACACCCTCTTGCAAGGCTTTGGCCAGAATTTTATTGACTAGGGCAATCACTGGAGCCGCACCAGCATCCTTGAGGGCCATGCCCAGGTCGGCTTCTTCGTCGATAACATCTTCTAAGCTGCCTTCGCCAAAATCGAGTTCTTCGAGGCTAGTGTTGACATCGACAGCAGCATCTAACTCTTCCTTTTTCTGTTTGGCGACAGCGTCATCTAGGTAGGTAGACATCAGCCGTTGATAGTCTTCAACGGTGATTACCATCCGCCTCAAAGAGAGACTCTGCGCCCGTAAAATCCGGTTGAGATCGTCCTGCGCCTCCAGGTTTTCTGGATCGACCATGGCGACGAGCAAAGAAAGGGTATCACCCTGATCTTTAGAAAGAGGCACCAGGCGGTGACGACGACAGATGTCAACAGGCACCAGCGTATCGATGAGGTGCCCGATTTGGGCGGGGGAAATGTCGTTGAGCTCCGGATCAAGAGACTCAACCCCGTAGAGAATTTTAAGCTCAAAAAGCTGCTGTTTTTTATACTGTCGCAGCAGTTCGGGGGAGAGCTGTTGGCCAGTGAGCGACTCGAGGACATCAGTCAGCGATTGCCCGCTTTTGCGGCTCTCCGCCAAGGCCTTCTGCATCTGCTCAGAGTCAACATAGCCCGCTTGAATGAGCTTGTTGCCAAAGGGTGAAAAACTCCGCTGAAGTACTAGAGCTCGCCGGGAGGAGGAATTAGTCATAGCGCTGATGCCAAAGTGCTGGTGTAAAACAGGCTTAAACGTATGCAGGCAGTATGCCCTAGACGGGAGGCTGTGCCCACTAAGCTAGCGCGATCGCAAGCCCTACCCGCATTGACCCCGTAGTGTCGATAATACCCTTATCTAATTTATCTGCACCACGGCGGGGCAGTGGCCTGTCAATCTTGAGAGGAAGGCAGAGCCCCAACCTCAGGGGAGTCAAACCAACATTCCGCGATAGAATTGGAAGTAGCGCTAAGGGCAAGTCGCTGAGATAGACTTGAGCCTGAGCAAAGTTGTTGCATTCACCCGCCGAGTTACACATCAGCATGGTTGACGACATTCACCACACTGCCCACGATCCTGCTTCTGACCCTGAAGCGATCGAAGAGATTCTCGAAGAAGACGCTGTAGATATTGACTTTGACGACGTGGTCGAAGCTGCAGCAGCTACGGTTGAAGCTGCCGAAGCAGCCCAGCCCCCAGAAGGAAGCGGCATTGATACAGCTTTGGTAGCCGATCTGGAACGCCAAGTGGCGGGACTAAAAGCCCAGCTTGAAGATCGAGCGAATCAATCGATGCGGATTGCAGCCGATTTTGAGAACTACCGCAAACGCACCAGCAAAGAGAAAGACGAGTTAGCCACTCAGATTAAGGGCGACACCGTGATTGAGCTGCTGCCGGTGGTTGACAACTTTGAGCGGGCGCGATCGCAGATTAAGCCCCAGACCGAAGCCGAGATGACCATTCACAAAAGTTATCAAAGCGTTTACAAGCAGCTCGTGGAAACCCTAAAGCGTTTGGGAGTTTCAGCCATGCGTGCCGAAGGGCAAGAGTTTGATCCGCTACTGCACGAAGCTGTGATGCGCGAACCAACCGCCGACCACGCTGAGGGAGTGGTAATCGAAGAGTTCGTTCGGGGCTACCAGCTTGGCGATCGGGTGCTGCGTCACGCTATGGTGAAAGTGGCTGCTCCCCCTGAGGATGGCCCTCAGAATCCAAACACTGAGGATGCTGGAGCCCTCGAATAGATCTATCCACCGACCAACAGGGTGCTTGCTGATTGTGATAGGCAGGGCAGTCCTATCACTGTGCTCTAGGTTCTACCAACACCCGCCTCTAGGCAGTGCAGTCAACAAGTTACCGCAGTGGACGATAACTTCTCTGGTGTAAGCGGGCAACCTAATCACAATTAGCTCCGACCGCTATGGCCTGAGCCAATTTCGAAGGTAAAGCGAACGATTAAGTTGAGCACCGTGGGCTATGGGTAAAGTAATCGGCATTGACCTAGGAACAACGAACAGTTGTGTCGCTGTCCTCGAAGGCGGCAAACCAGCTGTAATTGCTAGCACTGAGGGGGGGCGTACGGTACCCAGCATTGTTGGATTTGGTAAAAACGGCGAGCGATTAGTCGGCCAATTGGCCAAACGCCAGGCGGTCACCAATGCAGAGAATACGGTCTATAGCATTAAACGGTTTATTGGTCGTCGTTGGGAAGACACTGAGGCTGAGCGGAGCCGCGTACCCTACGTCTGCGTTAACGGTCGTGACAACACTGTAGATGTGCAGATCCGCGGCAAGGCATTTACGCCTCAAGAAATCTCCGCCATGATCCTGCAAAAGCTCAAGCAGGATGCCGAAACTTACTTGGGAACCGAAGTAACCCAAGCCGTTATTACCGTGCCGGCTTACTTTACCGATGCCCAGCGCCAAGCGACTAAAGACGCTGGCACCATTGCCGGGCTAGAAGTCCTGCGGATTATTAATGAGCCTACCGCTGCCGCCCTCTCCTATGGGCTCGACAAGCAAGACCAAGACCAGATTGTGCTGGTGTTTGATCTGGGGGGCGGCACCTTTGATGTGTCTATTTTGCAGCTAGGTGATGGTGTCTTTGAGGTCAAGGCTACCGCTGGCAACAATCACCTAGGCGGTGACGACTTTGACAACTGTATTGTCGAATGGATGACCGCTGCTTTTCGCGAGCAGGAAGGTATTGATCTATCCGCCGATCGCATGGCGCTCCAGCGCATCCGTGAAGCAGCCGAAAAAGCCAAAGTCGAGTTGTCGAGCATGCCGTCGACTTCCATCAACCTCCCTTTTATTACCGCCGACGAGTCTGGACCAAAGCACCTAGAGATGACGCTGACTCGAGCCCAGTTCGAGCAATTTGCGTCAGAACTGGTGCAGGCCACGCTAGATCCGGTCAAACAGGCCCTTAAAGATGCGGATTTGAACCCTGATGCGATCGATCGCATCTTACTGGTAGGTGGATCTACCCGCATCCCCGCCGTGCAGCAGGCGGTCAGCGCCTACTTCAACGGCAAAGCTCCCGATCGCTCGGTGAACCCCGATGAAGCTGTGGCCCTGGGGGCATCGATTCAGGCGGGCGTGCTGGGGGGTGAAGTCAAAGATTTGCTGCTGCTCGATGTTACTCCCCTCTCCCTAGGGATTGAAACCCTGGGAGAAGTATTTACCAAGATCATTGAGCGCAACACCACTATTCCTACTAGCAAATCTCAGGTATTTTCGACCGCTACCGACGGCCAGACCTCTGTAGAAATTCACGTTCTCCAGGGTGAGCGGGCCATGGCTAAGGACAATAAAAGCCTGGGTAAGTTTGAGCTCACCGGTCTCCCCCCTGCCCCGCGGGGAGTACCGCAAATTGAGGTTTCCTTTGAGATCGATGCCGACGGCATTCTCAAAGTAGCTGCCCTCGACAAAGGTACGGGCCGCGCCCAGAGTATCTGCATCACCAACACGGGTGGACTGACTGACAGCGAAGTCGATCGCATGCGTCTAGAGGCCGAAACCTATGCCGATGAGGACGGACGGCGACGGCAGCTCGCCGAATTGACCAACCGCGCCGACAACCTGTTTTATAGCTACGAGGCCACCCTGCGGGATCACGGCAGCCTGCTCGATGAGCCAAGTCGGGCTGATCTAGACGAGAAAGTCAGTCAGCTCCGGGCCGCCACCCATGACCCTAGCATTGATGTAACTACATTTCAGGGATATATTGATGCCCTGCAATCTGCCATCTTTGCCGTCGGCACCAACGTTTACCGCGACGTAGATGCCGGCGATGAGGTAGATATGGGCATTCCGGCAACGGCCTATGCCAGCGTTGAAGCTGGGAATGACGAGACCTATGATCCTGACTATGACGATGATATGGGGTTAGACGCCACCGTTACGGCTGATTACGAAGCCATAGACTAAGGCTAAGGGGACGGGTATTCCCACCTAGCCAAGGTGGGCACTCCTTTTAAAATGGTTTAATGTTTGATTGTTGCTGGAGTTGTCTAGGTAGCCCCCCATGGCCCGTGATTTCTATGAGATTCTCGGTATTTCGCGCAACGCCGATCAAGACGATATCAAGCGAGCCTACCGACGCCTAGCCCGCAAATACCACCCCGATGTCAACAAAGACCCTGGGGCCGAAGACACATTTAAAGAGATCAACAGAGCCTACGAAGTACTCTCCGAGCCTGAGGTTCGGGCTCGCTATGATCGCTTTGGAGAAGCGGGGCTGGGTGCTGGTGCTGGCGGCTATCAAGACTTTGGCGACATGGGTGGCTTTGCCGACATCTTTGAGAGCTTCTTTAGCGGCTTCTCCGGAGGTGTGGGCCAGGGTACTCGGCGACGCGGTCCGGCCCGAGGCGATGATCTTCGCCTTGACCTCAGGCTTGACTTCAAAGAAGCGGTGTTTGGCGGCGAGAAAGAAATTAAGATTAGCCACTTGGAAACCTGTGGCACCTGTACAGGCAGCGGCGCTAAACCGGGGACTCGCCCTTCTACCTGCGGCACCTGTAGCGGTACTGGCCAAGTTCGCCGGGCTACCCGTACCCCGTTTGGCAGCTTTACCCAAGTATCGGCTTGCCCAACCTGTAATGGCACGGGTGAGGTGATTGAAGACCGTTGTGACGTGTGTGGTGGCAGCGGTCAGAACCAGGAAACTAAAAAGCTCAAAATTACTGTGCCAGCTGGCGTCGACAACGGCACTCGGCTGCGTGTGTCCAATGAAGGGGATGCTGGGCTACGGGGTGGTCCTGCTGGAGATTTGTATGTCTACTTGTTTGTCGCTGAAGATGCTGCCTTTAAGCGGGATGGCATCAATATTCTCTCGGATTTGAAAATCAGCTATCTTCAGGCCATCTTGGGCTGCAAGCTGACTATTGACACTGTCGACGGCCCAGAAGAGCTAGATGTACCGGCAGGGACCCAGCCTGGGACTGTCCTCACCCTGGACAATCGTGGTGTGCCTAAGTTAGGCAACCCCGTCAGCCGCGGCGATCATTTGATTACCGTACAAGTTGACATTCCCACGCGCATGAAGCCGGAGGAGCGCGAGCTAGTTGAAAAACTGGCCGAAATTCGGGGCGAGAAGGTCAACCGAGGCGGTATTGAGGGCTTCCTAGGGGGGCTGTTTCGCGGATGAGCTACTCTACAGCCGCCGATGGGCGTTTGGATCTGCGGGGCACCCCCTGCCCAATTAATTTTGTGCGGACTAAGCTCCATCTGGAGAAAATGGCCCCTGGAGCGTTGCTAGAGGTGTGGCTCGATGCCGGGGAACCCGTTGAGCAGGTACCCGACAGTCTCACCATGGAAGGGTACAAAGTAGAGCATTTAGAAGACTGTTCTGATTACTTTGTCGTCTACGTGCGCCGCCCCAGTTAGGTGATGGCACCCTCTGAGTCTGATGGCACAGCAGCCCCTGAAGCAAGAGTAGGCCTTTGGGGCCTGGTGGTAGCCATACAAGCCAACTACTATCAGGTGAGATTGGACGTAACCAGCGACTTGCCTAATGGGGCGGCGGCGGGTCAAACTTTGCTGTGTACCCGTCGGGCGCGCCTAAGAAAAACTGGACAGCAGGTGATGGTAGGCGATCGCGTGCAGCTGGAGGCCATAGACTGGGCCGATGGCCGGGGCGCGATCGTCGCAGTTGGTGCCCGCCGCTCGGTGTTAGATCGTCCTCCTGTAGCCAATGCTGATCAAATCTTGCTAGTTTTTGCCCTGGCCGAGCCTGACCTGGACCCCCAGCAGCTGGGGCGGTTCTTAGTCAAAGCCGAATCGACGGGAGTACCCGTTCACCTTTGCCTGAATAAGCAAGACCTAGTCAGCACCACCACCCGCCGCTACTGGCAAGATCAGCTAGCCGCCTGGGGCTATCCCACTACGGTGATCAGTCTTCAAGCAGAGGAAACCATACAAACGCTGCTGCCTCGGCTACAGGGGCGCACAACCATCATCTCAGGGCCCTCTGGAGTAGGCAAGTCAAGCTTAATTAACCGGCTTATTCCCCAGGCCAGCCTGAGAACAGGATCGGTGTCTGGCAAGCTGGGGCGGGGCCGACACACGACTCGCCACGTAGAGCTATTCGAGCTGCCGGGGGGCGGTTTTTTGGCGGATACCCCCGGCTTCAACCAGCCCGATCTAGCCCTGACACCGCCAGTTCTAGGCCAGTGCTTTCCCGAAATTCGATCGCGCCTAGCTGAGGGTGTTTGCCAGTTTAACGATTGCTTACATCACAACGCGCCGGGCTGTGCGGTTGCCCCCGACTGGCCTCGCTATGACTTTTACCTCACCCTGCTCAAGGAAGCCCTGGAGTACCAGGAGAGCCAGCAGCAGCAGCGTGACCCCGATGCCCCCCTCAAGCTCAGAATGGGAGAGCAGGGGCAGCAGCACCAAGAGCCAAGGCTTCAGACTAAAAAATATCGTCGTCCGTCGCGCCGCCACCAGAAGCAAAGGCTCGACTATCTACGCTATGACCTAGACGGCTCTGATGATGGGCTTGATTCGCAGTCCGGCGATGGATCTTGGCCCGAAAACAGTGATCTAGGCTAATCAAATTGAGCTTATATTTAGTGCTGGCCAGGATCCATTTGTAGGATTCTGGTTGCTTAGCAATGGGGGGATCGCTGGTAGTCTGATGGGATAGACGTCAGCTCTTGGAACCACAAGCGCCTAACCTACGAAACATTCTGACGCTTTGTTTGCCTAGACTATGAAAAATTTGAAACCCTGCCGGATTTTATATTTTTTTCTTTTTTTGCTAGGGTTTTCCCCAGGGTTTTCCCCAATTTTGCTAGGGTTTTCCCCAGAAATGAACGACGGAGTAGTCATTCACAGCAGACTTGAGAATTGTGATTCTCCACAGGTACACCAGATCGCTTGGGTGTCGGCGGCTACAGATAGTCCAGACGGGGATCGCTGAAACCCCTGAGGCCTCGTCAACAAGAAATGGGGGGTAGCGGATCGGGGGGTAGTTGGCAAGATTGACATCCCCCTGCCCTCTGGTGACAATGGTGCGACCAGCTTACACAGCGCTTCTGTTCCGGCTCGTCTACAGGCTTTAAGTTCCCTGCCAGCAAGGGATCCAGCTTGTTAAACAGTTGGTGGGGGCTGTGTTCTGCTATCTAGTTTCAGATTGGGGATGTGGAGATGAGTGAGCAATCAATGGCGGCTATGGCATCGAGAATTAGCCTCAGTGTTGAGGTGCCGGAGGAGTTGTTTGAGGCCATGCGTGACTATGTAGAGACCCACCCGTCATGGAGTCAACACCGGGTGTTTTGCGCAGCGCTGTCACTGTTTTTGATGCAAAATGGCATTAGCGATCGCCGTATTAACCGTCTATACCTAGACGCGGTGTTTGACTACGCTGCCTAGCTTAGCGAGGAGCCCTAGCGCAGAGATTGGTGCAGCACAGGTTCCGTCCAAGCGAGGGGCTATTTAGGCAGTTGAATTGGAGCATCTCAGTAAGAACCCTGCCCATGGCTCAAGCCCGCGATCGCTCAACTCCTTAACGGTCGTTGCACAGGGTTGAGCCCCTGCTCGGAGCCACGCTCAAAAGTCTTTAAAGTCGCAAAGGGCATCCCTGAGGGATGCCCTTTTGCGTTGAGAGAACCAACGCGTTAAAGCGCGCTAGGAGGCTGGTTCCAGACGCACCAGGCGACCGTTGGGGTCGTCAGTCAGCACGTAGAGAAAGCCGTCGGGGCCCTGGCGCACATCGCGCACCCGCTGACCAATGGGAATGGAAACCTGATCGACCACGGCACCGTTGGCATCCACTTCGATGCGGCGCACGTCCTGGGAGACTAGTCCACCCGCAAACAGCTGTCCCTGCCACTGAGGATAGCGATCGCCCCGATACACCGCTAGCCCTGACGGCGCAATCGAGGGCGTCCAGTAGGTGAGGGGATCCACCATATCGGGGCGCGATCGCTCGGTAGAAACCGGGCCACCGGAATACTCTTCGCTGTAGGTGACCACGGGCCAGCCATAATTTTTGCCAGGCTCCAGGCGGTTGAGTTCGTCCCCGCCCCGCGAGCCGTGCTCCGTAGACCAGACCTGGCCTGTATCGGGATCAAGGGCTAACCCCTGAATATTGCGATGGCCGTAGCTCCACACCAGCGGGTTAGCACCTGCATCATTCACAAAGGGATTATCGGCAGGCGGTTCGCCCGCATCGGTGAGGCGCACCACCGAGCCCAACAGGGTCTGGCGGTTTTGGGCCTGGTTACGAATCAGTTCCCCATCCAGCTGCAGCGGAGGATTGCCACCATCGCCTAGGGCTACCAGCAGGGTGCCGTCGGGCAGCCACAGCAGGCGCGACCCAAAATGCTGGCCGTCTGATTTGTCGCGGTTGTTGGTAAAAATTACCGTCCAGTCGGTGAGGGTGTTGCCCTCTAGCCGCGCTCGGGCTACCTGGGTGCGGTTGGCCTGCTGAGTGCCGTCGGCGTAGGCCAAATAAATAAAACCGTTGTCTTCAAATTCGGGGTGCAGAGTGATATCTAACAGCCCCCCCTGGCGAAAAGCCAAAACCTCAGGCACCCCAGCAATGGGAGTGGGATCTAAGGTGCCATTGCTAACCCGGCGCAGCCGTCCAGGGCGCTCGGTAATCAGCATGTCGCCATTGGGCAGCCAGACCATGCTCCAAGGATGCTCTAGGCCGTCTACAACGGTGACCGGCTCGACATTATTCACCACTGCCTCGGGAGTCGGAGCCTCAGGAGCAGGGGATTCGACTTGGGCTGTGTCACTGGAAGTTTGGCCAATGGGACTAGGAGCTGAAGCGCAACTGCCCACGGCAAGCAGAATAAGGCCGGGCACCAGAATTGCGGTAAATCGAGTAAACACCATAAATTCCGAAGCGTGTTTGACAGGAAAAGGAGGAGTGACGGTCAGGGCGATCGCCCTCCACCCCAATCTCGCTAGGGTCTACAGCCCATGCCATCTACCCACAGACAGAGCTGTCTTTGCCAATCATCCCTCAGCCGTCGGAGCCGTTGCCTGCCCAGGGGCGGCGCAGGTGCAGGGGCAGATGGGCACAGTCGTTAAGCTGGCGCACAAAGGGGCCGTACTCAATCAACTCCACCAGCGACACGGCGGTGACGGGCATAGCCAGGCGATCGCGGTATCGCCCAACATCAATGCCCAGCAGCGTGCATAGCATAATTCGCAGGGTGGCCTTATGGGAGACGATCAGCACATTGCCGTCGGGATAGGTCTCCTCAATTTCGGCCAGCACGTCGGAGCTACGGCGGGCTACCTGCATGGCCTTTTCGCCGTCGGTGGGGGTGTTCCAGGCGGGGTCAGCCAGCCAGCGGATGTAGTCGTCATGGAAGGCGGTATTGACCTCGGCAGGGGCCATACCCTCCCACTGCCCAAAGGACAGTTCCCGCAGGTGGTCACGACGCTGCACCGCCAATCCCGTAATCTGGCACAGAGGCTGCACCGTAGCGGCAGCGTGGCTGAGCGAGCTACAGAAGATCGCCTGCCACTCGAGGTGATGGTAGGCCTTGGCAAAATAGTCGGCCATTTGCTGACCCTGCGCCGTCAGCGCTACCCCATCTTGGCTACAGTAGCGCCCCGTGCGGCAGTACTCGGTTTCAGCGTTGCGGAGTAGGTAAAGCCTCAGGGGCATAGGGCAATTGACCTCAGGTGGAGGGGAGCGATCGCAGCCGATCACTCAGGTGAGAGCGATCGGCAATCGTATGAAACAGCGGCCCCCGCAAGCCCAGCTCGACCACGCTCACAGCGGCAACGGGCATATCCATGCGATCGCGGTAGCGGCCCACATCAATGCCCAGCAGGGTGCACAGCATAATGCGAATCGTGGCCTTGTGAGACACCAGCAAAATGTGCCCATTGGCATGGGTGCGCTCGATCTCATCGAGCACCTGGGCCGAGCGGCGGGCAATGTCTACAGCCCGTTCGCCCCCCACTGGGGCATACCAGGCCGGATCGGTGAGCCAGGCCACATACTCATCATGGTGCTCGCGGTCAACCGCGGTGGGGTGCATGCCTTCCCAGCGGCCATACATCACCTCCCGCAGGCCGTCGCGCAGCTGCATCTCTAAGCTCAGACCATCACACAGCGGTCTGGCCGTCTCTACCGCCCGCCGCAGGGGGCTGACGTAGGCGGCACTCCAGGGGAGATGGGCGTAGGTTTCGGCAAACTCCTGGGCCATGGCCATCCCCTCGGGAGTTAAACCAGGGTCGTTTTCAGGCGTGCCGCAGTAGCCCCCCGTGAGGCTGTAGGCCGTCTGGCCGTGACGCAAAAAATAGAGAAAAACTCCCATTGGTACCTGGCGGTAAACAATCGCGGTAGTGGCTCAGAACCACCGTTTTGGGGCCTCGACCAGCCAGCCCCACAACCCTTAACCCATGGGCAAAGGGCTCATCATCCCTAATCTAACCTACGGGCTAGACAACCCAGAGCAGGTTCAGAATTGTATAAGGCGGAGCTAAATCTTGGCCTAGTCCAGGTCTCGGCGTCCCTCCAGTGCGCGGGCCAGGGTGATCTCGTCGGCGTATTCTAAGTCGCCCCCCATGGGTAGACCGAAGGCTATGCGCGTTACCCGAGTAAACGGCTTCAACAATTGGCCCACATAGAGGGTTGTGGTGTCGCCCTCAATACTCGGACTAATCGCCATAATCACTTCTTGGGTGCCCTCTTTGCTAACTCGGTGTACCAGGGGGCCAATATTCAGCTGCTCGGGGCCGATGCCATCCATCGGCGAGATCAGGCCGCCCAGCACGTGGTAACGGCCTCGATATTCCCGAGTTTTCTCAATGGCGATGACGTCTCGCGAGTCGGCCACGACGCAGAGGGTCTGGGGGTCACGGTTGGTCGCCCGGCAGATGTCGCACACCGGGTCGGCTGACAAGTGAAAGCATACCGAGCACTGCCCCACCTGAGCTTTGGCCTCTAGGAGCGCCTGGGCTAGAGCCTGCACCTCGGTTTGGGGGCGCTTGAGAATGTGCAGCGCTAGCCGCTGGGCCGACTTAGGGCCAACCCCCGGCAGCCGCTGGAATTCTTCGATCAGTCGAGCCAGGGGACGGGTGTAAATGGGGACAGACTCCTAGGATTGATCAATATTTAAATTGTACGTGTAAGGCTGTGCATGTAAGGTTAGGCCAATGGCAGATTTGAGCGGCATGTGGCTGGGCACCTACTGGCAGCGGGATACCCCAACCCGCTTTGAGGCCACCCTGGTGCAGGGGGGCAACGCCCTAAGCGGCAGCATTCTCGACGGTGGTTATCTGGGCGAGGCCCAGCTCAGCGGCACCGTGGTTGGTCGCCGGGTGCAGTTTGTCAAACGCTATTTGGGTCAGGGGCAAGCCGCCATCGATTACACAGGCACGGTATCTGAAGACGGGGATCATATTACCGGGGAGTGGAGCATCGCTGGTTTCGACGCTGGCCCCTGGGAGGCCCACCGCAGCGATGACGACTTGAGCGCTAGCTGGCAGGCGATTTTGCAGCGAAATCTGGCACCAACCCTTAGCTAAGAGCTAAAAATCGAGATTTTGTGCCTTGGCTGGCATTTTTTGGCCCAGGAAGGGCTTAGATTGCCTACTATCTGGTTGCCCTCGGCAACCTCGATACTGTATTCAGGATCGGGGAGCAATGCATTCTGTCTGGTTGCAGTTGTTGAAGCCCACAGTGATAGTGGGTGTTTTGATGGCCAATGTGGCGCTGCCCAAGTTTCCGGTGGCGGCACCTGAGCAAAACTCTCAGGCCACAGCCGCCTTGCCCAAGGTTGAGACCCTGGCAGAGCTATATCGGCTGCGCGATCGCCTGGGGGTCGAACTCAGCCATTATCCCACTGTCATGGTGGCTACTCGCTCTGGGGTGGAGCCACCGCCCACCGATATACTCACCCAGCTGGGTACAGTTAACTATCGTCTACAGCAGGAAGAAACGGCCCAACAGCTTCAGCAGCGAGCCGAGCAGGCCGCCGCCGCCGCGATCGCCCTGGGCAACCCCGCCTCCCTCTCGGCCCCAGAACTGGCTACCGCCCACACCTACTGGGAGCAAGCCGTAGCGGCGCTGAATCAGATTCCACCCGATACCTTTGCTGAGGCCCAGGCAGCGGCCCAAAAACAGCAGTATGAGCAGCAGCAGGCGATCGCGGCTTACCACTACGACACCGCCCGCTCAGCCTTCCTAAAACCCATCGTCGAAGAAACTGGCCTGGCCTCGCGGGTGCGCCTAACGGTGTGCTCGCTACAGCGAGAATGCCGACGCTGGCAGGGCCACCTGCCGCCAGCTAGCCCCGCCAGCCTAATTAAAGTGCCGGTGGCGATCGCGCTCATGACTAAGCTTCACCAAGAGGGCACAGCCCCCAGCACAGCGATCTGGGTGAGCCCCAGCAACTGGACTGAGGATGCCGGTTCTATCTGGGTCAGCACCGAATATCCCCTAGAGCAAATCATGGCCGACATGATTAGCGCCAGCGGCAATATCGCCACCAATCAGCTAATTGACTACATGGGCTGGGATGGCGTTAATCAAGGGTTGCGGAGCCGAGGTTACCAAGCCACCCGCGTCAGCACCAAGCTGGTAGGAGAATCAACCTACCCCGCCAACGCCGGTAGCGCTCCCAACCGCATTACCACCGACGAGCTCACCGACATGATGGTGGCTATCTATAACCGAGAGTTTCCCGGAGCCGACCTGATAGAAGCGGCGTTGGCCGCCCAGCGCGATCGCAACCTGGGCCACGCTGTCGCAGACCCGCCCATCGGCTGGCTGGGCGAAAAAACCGGTCGCAATTCTAAAGTACTGGGCACCACTACAGCAGTTAGCGTGGGTAATCAGCACTACATCATCACCGCTACCCTCAACCACAGCGCCAACGAAGCAGCCATACAATCCATTGTCGCCGGGGTCATTCAGCACCTGCGCACCCACAACGGCTTTGAGCAAGGATCAGCCAGGGGTGAGGACATAGCCACCCGCCCTAGAACATTCTTGCCCTAGGGGCGATCGCCTTGAACTCAGCAAAATCCCACAGAATTAAGGCGAGCCAAGTCTTTCAACCGCTCTACACAGGAGGAAAGCGCTTCACATCTCTAGCTACTTCTCCAACCAATCGACCAAGGTCTGGCGCATTGTGGCGACCGGCACCGGGCCGTTCAGCCAAATCTCTAGGGCAGCGGCCCCCTGCTGCACCAGCATTTCTAGTCCGTCTAGGGTCGCTAACCCCCGCTGGTCGGCCAAAGTCAGCAGGTGAGTAGGTCGTGGCGTATAGATCAAGTCGTAGACTACGGCATGGGCCGGGGCCAAAGCCAAGTCTTCGGCCGCCAGGGGAGTTTGGCCGGCGGTGGTGTGCATACCGACAGGAGTGGTGTTGACAATCAAATCAGCGGTGGGCAGCAAGGTCGGCAGCACCTCCCAAGGATGAACCGTGAGCGGAGGTTGCAGGGGCGAATCGACCCAGCCCTGCTGAAAGGCAGTCAGAGCTTCAGCCCTGCGACCCACCACCTGCACCGATTCAAATCCCAGCTGGGCACAGCCCGCCACGACAGCCCTGGCCGCCCCGCCGTTACCCAAGACCAGCGCGGTGCTTCCAGCCCAAGGTTTGAATGCTTTGAGCGGGGCCACGAACCCGGCGACATCGGTGTTAGTGCCTGCCCAACCCTGCTCGGTGCGCCAGACCGTGTTAACCGCCCCTACCGCCTGAGCCTCGTCAGTCACCGTGGCCAATAGAGGCAGAATGGCCTGCTTATGGGGAATGGTGATACTGAACCCCTGCACGCCAGTGGCGGCAAAGCCCGCGATCGCCGCCTCAAGCCCTGCTGCCGCCACTGGGAAAGCTACATAGACATAGTCGGCCCCCAGTTCTGCCAGAGCAGCATTGTGCATTACCGGCGACAGGGAGTGGGTAACCGGGTCGCCAATGATGCCGAGGATTTGGGTGGTTCCGGTGATGGGCATGGGAGGGGGAAGGGGGAGTGAGAGGGTGAGGGAGATGGAGATGAGGAGGGTGAGGGGATAGGGAGGGTGAAAAGATGAGGGAACGGAACGATCTGGGTTTGGATAGGAAAGTTAAAGCTTAGGCGACTTCTGGAAAACTTTCTCCCTAATGGTGGGCAGTGCCCACCCTACAGTGGCTACAGTTGCCC
>QBLT01000053.1 GCA_003249105.1 Leptolyngbya sp.
GGATAGGAAAGGCTGTTGGCGATCGCCAACAGCCTAGGGATTGTGAGTCAGGACGCGTGAGCGGGGTCTACCACTTCTTGTAGGGTAGGAACTTGCCGTTCATGATCACTTTGACGCGATCGCCCTTTGGATCTTCAACTTTCTCGATATCGAGGGTGAAGTCGATGGCGCTCATGATGCCGTCGCCAAACTTTTCGTGGATGACGGCCTTCATCGGCATGCCGTAGACCTGCATGATCTCGTAGAAGCGGTAGATCAGCGGGTCGGTGGGGATGACGGGATCGAGGCCACCTTTGACGGGGAAATCGGTTAGAGCCTCGACGAGGGAGGCATCGGCACCCAGCGCTTCGATGATTTTGGTGGCCTCTTCGACCGACGCGCTGGCCTGGCGATAGAAAACGGAGGCGAGCCACACTTCGTCGCAGCCGGTTTTGGCTTCGAGGTCGGCAAAGCTGAGGCCAGCGGCTTTTTTGGCAGCCAGCAGCTTTTCGGTAATGGGAGAAACAGTCATACTTGGATCCTCTTAATTACGTTGTTTAATCAAACAGTGATGCCAGTAGGGTAGGCATTGCCCACCTACGTCCTTAGCGGTTGGCTGATATCCATTCGCGCTTCGATAAATGGGCAGGTGGTCAAGGTCGAAGACAGAGGTAGCCTGGGCGAAGGCGCGGTGAAATGGTGGGCATTGCCCACCCTACGGGTTGCTTTAGGTTCACCCATCCACCCCGTCACTCCCCTACTTCCTCACTCGCTCCGCCTCCACCGCGCGGGTTTCGCGGAACAGGTGGCTCTCCATCTCGGCCTTGAGGCCCTGGTAGGCGGGGTGCTGCTGGATGGTGTCGCGATCGCGCGGGCGAGGGAAGGGCACCTCTAGAATCTCGTCGATGCGGGCGGCGGGGCCACGGGTCATCATGACGATGCGATCGCTCAGCAGCAGCGCCTCTTCGATGCTGTGGGTAATCATGATCACGGTCTTGCGCTGCTGTTCCCAGATGCGCTCGACTTCTTCTTGCAAAAATCCGCGAGTCAGAGCATCCAACGCACCAAAGGGTTCATCCATCAGCAGCATTTGGGGGTTGATGGCCAGGGCGCGGGCGATGCCGACCCGCTGACGCATGCCGCCCGAGAGTTCATGGGGGTGCTTGCCCTCGGCCCCAGTCAGGCCCACCAGCTGAATATGCTCTTTGATAGTGCGATCGCGCTTTTTCGCCGAAATCTTGGGATCTACAGTTTCGACCGCAAACCGCAAATTTTCTTCCACCGTCATCCAGGGCATCAGGGCGTAGTTTTGAAAGACCATGCCCCGGTCTGGCCCCGGCCCAGCGATCGGGGCACCGTTGAGCAAAATCTCGCCGCTAGAGATCGGGCTGAGGCCCGCAATCATATTCAGCAGGGTCGATTTGCCGCAGCCCGAGGGGCCGATGATCGACACAAAGGTGTTGGGCTCAATGTCGAGGTTGATGTCTTGAATGGCGACAAAATCGCGGCGGGCTTTGCCAGTGAGCCTGCTAAACAGATCTTTTTTGCCAGGGAAAACCTTGGCCACGTTGCGGATAGAGAGCTGGGCGGTTTGCGATCGCGCATCTGCTAAGTCAATCGCGTTCACGGGAGCAATATTCATGAGTTTCGACCAAAGGCAACAAATTTCTCCAGGGCGGCAAACAGGCTATCCAGCAGCAGCCCTACCAGGCCAATGATGAAAATGGCCACCAAAATATTGGGTATCGACAGGTTGTTCCACTCGTTCCAGATGAAATAGCCCAGGCCCGTGCCCAGCAGCATCTCCGCCGCCACGATCACCAGCCAGGCAATGCCCATACTGATTCGCAGGCCCGACACAATGTTGGGCAGCGCCGCCGGAATAATCACCTTCCAAATCGTCCGCAGGCGCGAGGCCCCCAGAGTCTTAGACACATCCAGATAATCCTGGTTGACGTTGGCTACCCCAAAGGTGGTGTTAATCAGCGTCGGCCAAATGCTGGAGATAAAGATGATGAAAATGCCGGTTTTCTCAGAGTCGCGCAGCAAGTACAGGCCCAACGGCAGCCAGGCCAGGGGCGAAATCGGCTTGAGCAGCTGCACGTAGGGGTTAAACGCCTTAAACGCCACCGGAGAAATGCCGATCGCAATGCCCAGGGGCACCGCCACCAGCGATGCCGCAATGTAGCCGATCGCCACCCGCCGCAGACTGATCAGCAGATTCCAGCCGATGCCCAAATCGTTGGGGCCGTTGCGGTAGAAGGGGTTGGTGACCCACCACCAAAACTCTTTAATCGTCTCGGTGGCAGTGGGCACCCCTTTCACAAACCAGCCCGATTTCGCCCCAAACTCCCAAAACAGCAGGAAGATGCCGAGGGAGAGCATGAACAGCGCGAACGCTCTCACGTTTTCGTTTTGCCAAAGCGGCGTCTGCCGCTCGGCTCCTATCAATCCAGGCGTGCTGTGACTCGCCGCCATGATTCAATACCTCCTAAAACTGTGCCGATAGCGATGCCACCCACCCAAACCAGCCCTAGGCCAACGGTAGGGTCAATATTGGCCAAAGAAACTTACTTCCCAAACTGGTCGATTTGGCCTTTGACATAGTCTGCCGACGCGGCTGGGTCAAAGGTGTCGAAGGCCAGGGTTTCGGTGCGATCGGTCTCGAAGGGTGGCTCTTGGCCCAGCTCCAGGGCCAGCTCGCGGGCCAGGTCGGTTAAAAAGACTTCTTCACCCACCTGGTCAATGTCGCTGTTGCTCACGGTGGCGGCGGTGTTACCCTCTCCCAGTAGCTCCCAGCGCGCCAGCTGCGATGAAATCCACTTGGCAAAGCTCTGCCAGGGGTAGGGGTCAAAGCCGATGCGATTGGGCTCTGTAAGGGTGTTGCCTTGGCCATCGTCAAAGTTGCCGGTCAGCACCGCTTCAACCACCTCGGGGGGCTGGTTGAGAAAGGCGCGATCTGAAATCGCCGCCGCGATTTCAGATCGGTTAGCCGGATCTTGGGCATAGCCCGCCGCCTCGATGATGGCCTTATTCAACGAGCGAAAGGCGTTGGGGTTGGCGGTAATCCATTCGTCGCTGGCAGCGAAGGCGCAGCAGGGGTGCCCATCCCACAGCTCTTTGCTGAGCATGTGAATGAACCCGGCACCTTCGTAGACAGCCCGCTGGTTGAACGGGTCAGGCATCAGCATCGCGTCGATATCTCCGGCGATAAGCTGGGCAATGCTATCCGGCGGGGGCACGGGACGAATCTGCACATCTGCATCGGGGTCTAACCCACCCGAAGCCAGGTAATAGCGAATTAGCAGGTTGTGCATGGAGTAGGGGAAGGGCACGCCAATCACAAAGCCCTTAAAGTCGGCGGGGCCCTCAACCTTGCCCTTGTGGCGCTCGGCTACGGTAATGGCCTGGCCGTTGATGTTTTCGATGCTGGCCAGTTTCACGCCAAAGGCGGCGGAACCCAGGCCCAGGGTCATGGCGATGGGCATGGGGGCCAGCATGTGGTAGGCGTCGAGTTCGCCTGCGATCGCCGAATCCCGCACCGCACCCCAGCTCGGCATCTTCACCACCGTGGCGTTAAAGCCGTACTTCTCATAGAAGCCCAGCGGCTCCGACATAATAATCGGCGTCGCACAGGTGATCGGGATAAAGCCCACCTGAATGTCGGTTTTCTCCAGGTTGCTAGTGTCAACGGGGGCCACGGTCGACTCTTCTGCGGCAGGCTCATCGCTACCACCAGCGCAGCTAGCCAGGGTGACCAGTGCTGCCCCTACAGCCATATTACGTAGGAACTCGCGACGGGTCGCCCCGCTGTTGCGCACTGAATCGGCAAAGAACAGCCCAGCCTGGGGGCCAAAGGCGGCGGCGAAGGCATTTTCTAAGCCGCCTGCCTGCTCACACAGCGCCAAAATCAGCTTTTCGCGCTTGGGGTCGTTGCGGCCCACCCGCTTGAGAAACAGCGCCTTGCGCAGCTCGTAGGCATTGACGGTGTCGGCGGCGCGCAGCTGGTTTTGCTTGTAGATCCCCATTCTCACCAGGTCGTCGACCATGTCGACGGGGTCGCTGGGCATGGTTTCCATAAACCGCGAGTGATCGCCCGTGAAGTGAACAGTGCCGCAGTCCCGACAGGGGCGACCGGGCAACATCAGGGAGGGTGATGGGCAACTCAAACTGCCCCAGTCGTTAAGCGACTTTGCTACTGCTGAAATGACCATAAATGGATAGTTGAACGCGACAGAAACCTTTGCCTAATCAGCTTGAAAACCCGACCAAGCAATCTAGCTAAAGCCTGTATGGCCACCCTAGTTGCCCTACTCCTATCCGCGAGTTGATCCAAACTGCCAAACAGACTATCAAGCCTAAATCAAAAGCGCATTAGAGCAAATTTTGCATGTAGTAGGACTTTCTTTCGAAGTTAGTCTTAAACTCAGAATCAAGCCCTAATCTGTTAATTCTGATACAGAAATTTGTCTCCATGCTTGAGGAGAAATGCCATGAAATTGACGAAATTGACGGGTAAAATAGCCCGCGTCGCTATAGCCCGAAGCTTCAGCAATTTGGCGAATGCTGTTGGTGGTGGTGGTCAGCAGAGTTTTAGCCTCAGCCATGCGGCGCTCAATAATCCACTGTTTGACCGTGCGCCCGGTGAGTGACTGCACCAAACTGGTCAGATAGGCCGGGGAGTAGCCCGCATCCTGGGCCACATCGTTGAGGCTGATCGGCTGCCGGTAGTGGGCTTCGATAAAGCAAAAGACGCTGGCTAGCTTGGGGTTTGCGGGGAAGAGGTTGGCCGACAAGGGCGGTGGGGATGGTTCTTGAGCTTGTTCCCCATTGGCATAAAGCTCTGAGAGCTGCTCCTGGCGATGCAGGCGGCTGTTGATGGCGGCCAAAAACTGCTCGACGGTGCAGGGTTTGGTCAAGTAGTCGTCTGCCCCTAGCTCCATGCCCCGGCGCAGGTCGGCCATGGCGACCTTGGCGGTGAGAAAGATCAGGGGAATCAGCGCCGTCTGTCTGGTTTTGCGTAGGGCTGAGAGCACGGCATAGCCGTCCATATCGGGCATCATGATGTCGCACACCACCAGATCAGGGGCGTGCTGCTGGGCCATGGCCACCCCGGTAGTGCCGTCGCTGGCCCCTACGGCACGAAATCCCTCAAACTCTAAGCATTTGAGAAAAAGATGGCGAGTTTGAGTCTCGTCTTCGATGATGAGAATAGTCTTCACAGTCATTCTCGTTTTCAGGACGTTGGCTGGGGTGGCTTAAGCATTAGTTTCAAAGCAAATTGACTATCAAAATCTATTGTGTTACGCAATATTAATACAGCTTAGATAGGGCTTAAAATCTGGACTGTAATTCAAATGATTCTAAATTTGTATCGCAAGTGCCTGTCGCTACTGCCGCTACTATTGAAGGTGGTTAATTGCTCCACAATTCTGTAATTCTGTCGTAAACCTTAGGGGGACAGGCTGTTGTATAGGCTGATACTTTCTCCATGGCCAGCGGCATGGACTGGGGGCTAACGTTGCCCTGGAGCTGCAAGATGTTTTATGGCGATCGCTACCCCAGATGACCCAAACCTACTGGTTACCCCCTAGAGAGGCTGATTCACCCACCGCGCCCCTGGGACAGCTAGAGCATCTGCGCCGCCAGCACCAGCTGATTCTCAATGCCGTGGGTGAGGGCATCTACGGGCTTGATCTCGACGGCAATGTCACCTTCGTCAACCCCGCTGCCGCCGCCATGATTGGCTGGTCAGCCGACGAACTGATTGGCCGGTCGATGCACGCGGTCATGCACCATTCCCTGGCGGACGGTAGCCCCTACCAGCGAGAAGCCTGCCCGATCTATGCGGCGTTTCAGGACGGCAGCGTGCGGCGGGTGACCAACGAGGTGTTTTGGCGTAAGGACGGCACCAGCTTCCCGGTGGAATACATCAGCACCCCCATGCGCGACGAAGACAGGGCGCTGATTGGCACGGTGGTGACCTTTCGCGACATTACCCAGCGGCGCTGGGCCGAGGAGATCTTGCAGCGGGCCAACGAAGAGCTGGAGCAAAAGGTGCAGGAGCGCACTGCCGAGCTGCAAACTGCCAACCAGCAGCTGCGGCAGCTGAGCGACATGCGATCGCGCTTTGTCTCCATGGTTTGCCACGAGTTTCGCAACCCGCTCAACAACATCGCCCTGACGGTGTCATCGCTCAACCGCTACGACACCCAGCTGCGCCCCGACGAAAAAACCGACTACCTGCTCACCATCAACGCCAACGTCGAGCGCATGACCCAGATGATCGACGACATTTTGGTGATCGGCAAGATCGAGGCTAAGGTGCTGGAGGTCAACCCCAAACCTCTCGATTTGGTGGCTTTTTGCCAGGCTCTGTTGGCCGAGGGCGACTACCGGCGGCCCCAGGCCCCGATTCAGTTTGGCTGCCGCAGTCGCCAGGTGCTGGCCTGTTTAGACGAGCGACTGCTGCGATCGATCCTCAGCAACCTGCTGTCGAACGCGATTCGCTACACCCCAGAGGATCGACCCATTTGGCTGAAGCTGGCCAAGCAGCGAGGCCAGGCCATTATCAAAGTGCAGGACGAGGGCATTGGCATTCCCCCCGGCGATCGCAGGCAGCTGTTTGAGCCTTTTCACCGGGGCCAAAACGTCAGCAACATTCCCGGCACCGGGCTGGGCCTGAGCATTGTGAAGCAGTTTGTGCAGCTCCAGCAGGGCAGCATTGAGGTCAGCAGCCGATTGGACAAGGGTACAACCTTTACGGTGCGCTTACCGGAGGTGAGCCTGTAGACTGAGCAATGCCCACGAGCCTTTGTTTTCAGGTATTTGAACAGGCTCCAAAGATATGCGGAACCAGGCATAAAACTCGGCTGAGTAATCTCAGAGACTACTCGACTCAGCTCAAAGACTGCTCGACTCAGCTCAAAGACTGCTCGACTCAGCTCAAAGACTACTCGACTTAGCTCAAAGACTACTCGACTTAGCTCAAAGACTACTCGACTCAGCTCAAAGACTGCTGGACTCAGCTCAAAGACTGCTGGACTCAGCTCAAAGACTGCTCGACTCAGCTCAAAGACTCTCTGACCAGAGTTTGAAATTGGCGGATATTGTCTGGCTTTTGCTGAATACCCTAGCAAAGCCTTGTAGTTGGGCCTTAGGACTGTCCGGCCAGCGCGATCGCCTCGTTTGAGCCGCAGAGCTATGTAGCGTTGTTGAAGATGAGGTTGTGGCGCGTTTGCTTTCTGAGAGTCGCGATAGGATGCGAACAGCCTTAGATAAGTGGGGACTATAACAGGGCCAGGGTTTCAATTGCGACCAAAGGGGCTGTCTGTGCCATTGTGAACAAAAAAGATCTCAGCGAACGCGATATTTGCACCAAGTTCATTACCCCTGCGATCGCCCAGGCCGGATGGGATATTCAGACCCAGGTGTTTGAAGAAGTCTCGTTCACCGCTGGGCGCATTATCGTCCACGGGCAGCTGCACACCCGAGGGCAGCAGCGCCGGGCCGATTACGTGCTGAGCTACCACCCCAACCAGCCCATTGCTGTAATTGAGGCCAAAGACAATACCCAGGGCTTGGGCAACGGCATGCAGCAGGCCCTGGCCTACAGTGATGCTCTGGACGCGCCCTTTGTGTTTAGCAGCAACGGCGACGGTTTTTTGTTTCACGATCGTACCGGACTGGGCGGCCCAACCGAAACTACTCTGGCGCTCGATGAATTCCCAAGCCCGGAAACCCTGTGGCAGCGTTACTGTCAGTACAAGGGCCTGAGCGCCGAGGCGCAGCCCACGGTGGCCCAGCCCTACTACGACGATGGCAGCGGGCGCACCCCCCGCTACTACCAGATGGTGGCCATCAACCGCACGGTAGAGGCCGTGGCTAAGGGGCAAAACCGCATTTTGCTGGTCATGGCCACGGGCACGGGTAAAACCTTTACCGCCTTTCAAATCATCTGGCGGCTGTGGAAGGCGCGTCAAAAGCGGCGCATTCTGTTTTTGGCCGATCGCAACATTCTGGTTGACCAGACCAAAAACAACGACTTCAAACCCTTTGGTCAGGCCATGACTAAGGTGAGCAACCGTACTGTCGACAAGTCTTACGAGATCTATCTATCGCTGTACCAGGCGGTCACTGGCAGCGACGACGAGCAGAACATTTACAAGCAGTTTTCGCCCGACTTTTTTGACCTGATTGTGATCGACGAGTGCCACCGGGGCAGCGCCGCTGAAGACTCGGCCTGGCGGGCCATTCTCGACTATTTCTCTAGCGCCACCCACGTGGGCCTGACGGCAACGCCCAAGGAAACCAAAACCGTCTCCAACACCGACTACTTTGGCGACTCGGTTTACACCTACTCGCTTAAGCAGGGTATTGAAGACGGCTTTTTGGCTCCCTATAAGGTGGTACGCATTGATCTCGACCGCGATCTCCAGGGCTGGCGACCCAGCCAGGGCCAGACCGACCGACATGGCGAACTGATCGAAGACCGCATCTATAACCAAAAAGACTTTGACCGCAATTTGATTTTGGAGCGGCGCACTGAGGTGGTGGCAGCCAAGGTAACGGAGTTTTTGAGCCGCACCGACCCCTACCAAAAAACCATTGTCTTTTGCGAAAACATTGACCATGCCGAGCGCATGCGCCAGGCCCTGGTAAACCTCAACCCCGAGCGGGTGCGCGAAAACCGCAAATACGTCATGCGAATCACGGGCGACGAGCTAGAGGGCAAGGCCGAGCTAGACAATTTCATTAACCCC
Source organism: Leptolyngbya sp. (assembly GCA_003249105.1). Lineage (GTDB taxonomy): Bacteria > Cyanobacteriota > Cyanobacteriia > Phormidesmidales > Phormidesmidaceae > Nodosilinea. The sequence goes on from QBLT01000053.1 coordinate 8,742, forward strand.
GAAGAGCGATACCCGGTGATTGCCACTACCAGCAAGCTGATGACCACCGGGGTCGATGCCCAAACCTGCAAGCTAATTGTGCTCGATCAGCGGATTCAGTCGATGACGGAGTTTAAGCAGATCATTGGCCGGGGCACCCGCATCAACGACGACTACGGCAAGCACTGGTTTACCATTCTCGACTTCAAGAAGGCCACCGAGCTGTTTGCCGACCCCGACTTTGACGGTGACCCGGTGCAGGTCTACGAGCCTAAGGGCAATGACTCCATTGTGCCTGGAGAGGATGAACCGCTGCCCGGAGGGGAAACCGGATCCACTGGGGAACCGGGAGTGGGGGAGATAAGGGGGAAATATAACGGTGATAACGGCGACGGCGATCGCCCCAAGCGAGTGCGCTACGTAGTGCACGATGTGGAGGTCAGCGTGCTAGCGGAGCGGGTGCAGTACCTTGGCCCCGATGGCAAGCTGATTACCGAAAGCTTGAAAGACTACACCCGCAAACAGGTTAAAGCGCAGTACGCCTCGCTAGGCGACTTTTTGCGCCGCTGGAATGCCGCCGATCGCAAGCAGGTGATCATCGCTGAACTGGCGGAAAACGGCATCTTTTGGGATGACCTGACCAAAGACTTGGGCAAAACCCTGGGCGACGAGCCCGACCCCTTTGATGTAATCTGCCACATTGTCTATGACCAGCCGCCCCTGAGCCGCAAAGCGCGAGCCGAGCAGGTGCGCCGCACGGGCTACTTCGACACCTACGAAGGCCCTAGCCGCCAGGTGCTCGACGCCCTGCTGAGCAAGTACGCCGATGCCGGGCTAGACGCGATCAAGGATGTGACAATTTTGCGGCTCGACCCGTTTAGTCGACTGGGGTCGCCGCTGGAGCTACTCAACGCCTTTGGCGGCAAACCCGGCTACACCAAAGCCGTTCAGGATCTAGAAGCCGCCCTATACGGGCAAAGCGCCTGAGACCCCTGTGGACAGGGCGCTGGAGCGCCATTGGGGGCATTCCCACGCGGAGCGTGGGAACGATGGGGTGCTAAGGGGTTGTGGCCATCAGCTTTTGCATCCATTCTTCACGCCCATAGATCCCGGCCAGCAGGTCGGCAACCTTGAAGATCTGGCCCAACTCATCCCACAGAATATATTGACCGCCGCCGTATACCTCTACATGGGCTAGTTGCTCATCAGTCAGCTCAGTTAGCGGCACCCAGGCATCAGCTCCGCTCTCCACCATTTCCAGCAGCCTGATGGGCCATGCATGGCGAGAACTGTCCTTCAGGGTGACAACAACTTCACGGGTAGCCGCATCATAGACAACACTCTCAGCCAGCTTGAGATTTTTAGTGGACAGAGCTTCGCTAGACATAATATTTCCGGGCTTCTGCTTTTAGATACTGTAGATTGGCTTGGCACAGCGCTAGCGCTGCCCTAGTGTGCTTAGCATTAGTCGTATTTTTCCATCGTGTCAACGCTCTGCGTTGACACGACTCCCCCGACGCTCCGGCGTCCTCTGCGGACAGGGCGCTGGAGCGCCATTAGGGGCGTATCCACGCGGAGCGTGGGTACGATGGAGGTTCACCGAGACAAGGACAGCATCCATGGCGATTAGCACCACGATCAAATCGATTCAAGACATCATGCGCAAGGATGTGGGCGTGGATGGCGATGCCCAGCGCATTGGTCAGCTGGTGTGGATGCTGTTTCTGAAGATCTTTGACGATCGCGAGTATGAGTGGGAGCTGTTGGCCGACGACTACCACTCGCCCCTGCCCGAGGCGCTGCGCTGGCGCAACTGGGCCGCCGACCCGGAGGGCATGACCGGCGAGGAGCTGAAAGATTTTGTCGATAACCAGCTATTTCCAGGGTTGCAGCGGCTTCAGCCCAGGGGCGGTGACTACCGGGGCGTGGTGATTCGCAATGTGTTTGAAGATGCCTACAACTACATGAAATCTGGCCAGCTGATGCGCCAGGTGATCAACAAGCTCCATGCCGGGGTTGACTTTAACAAATCGAGCGATCGCCACTCGTTGGGCGATATGTACGAGCAAATTCTCAAAGACCTGCAAAGCGCGGGCAATGCGGGCGAGTTTTATACCCCCCGCGCTGTCACCCAGTTTATGGTCAACCGGGTAGACCCCCAGCTGCACGAAAAAGTGATGGACCCCGCCTGTGGCACGGGCGGCTTTTTGGCCTGCACCATTGACCACAAGCGGCAGCGCTACGTAACAACCCCGCAGGATGAGATCACCCTGCAACACAGCATTCACGGAGTAGAAAAAAAGCCCCTGCCCTACCTGCTGGCCACCACCAACCTAGTGCTGCACGGCGTAGAGGTGCCCGACCAGATCCAGCACGACAACACCCTGGCCCGCCCGCTGATTAGCTGGGGGCCAAAGGAGCGGGTGGATGTGATTGTGGCGAATCCGCCCTTTGGCGGCATGGAAGAAGACGGCATTGAGAACAACTTTCCCCAAGCGTTTCGCACCCGCGAGACGGCGGATCTGTTTATGACGCTGTTTATTCACCTGCTGCGGCATGGCGGGCGGGCGGCGGTGGTGCTGCCCGATGGTTTTTTGTTTGGCGAGGGCACCAAAACCCGGCTCAAAGAAAAGCTGCTGAGCGAGTGCAACCTGCACACCATCGTGCGGCTGCCCAATGGCGTGTTTAACCCCTACACGGGCATTAAGACCAACCTGCTGTTTTTTACCAAGGGACAGCCCACCGAGGCGGTGTGGTACTACGAGCACCCCTACCCGCCGGGCTACAAGAGCTACAGCAAAACCAAGCCGATGCGGTTTGAGGAGTTTTCTGTCGAAATCGACTGGTGGGGCAGCGAGGCCGACTGCTTTGCCAGCCGCCAGGTCACTGAGCAAGCCTGGCGGGTGCCCGTAGAAGATATCGTGGCGCGGGGCTACAACCTGGATATTAAAAACCCCCACCAGGGCGACCAGATTAGCCACGACCCCGACGAGCTGCTGGCGCTGTATGCTCAGCAGCAGGGCGAAATTCAAACCCTGCGCGATCAGCTCCGCGACGTGCTGGCGGCGGCGCTAGCGCCCTAGACCAATCACCACCCCCCTTTTTAAGGGGGGCAGGGGGGATCAAATCTCTTGCCTCAAACAACACATAGAAAGCGTTGATCGGTGTGTAGCGTAAGAGTTAGCTCCCCCCTTTTTAAGGGGGGCAGGGGGGATCAAATCTCTGGCTTCAAACAACACATGGAAAGCGTTGATCGGTGTGTTGCGTGAGGGTTAGATCCCCCTTGATCCCCCCTTAAAAAGGGGGGCGGTGGCTAGGAATGTGTTGTTTACCCTCGATACCCTTAACTGTGACCGTAGAGCAACTGATTATCGACAAGCTCGACCTGTGGACGAGCGCTACTACCGCCAAAGCCACCAGTGGTCGGGGCCGCAACGGCAAGCTAGAGCTAACCGGGCTAAAGAAGCTGCGCGAGCTGATTTTAGAACTGGCGGTGCGGGGCAAGCTGGTGCCCCAAGACCCCACCGATGAACCCGCCAGCGTGCTGCTGGAAAAGATCGCCGCAGAAAAAGCACGATTGGTGAAGGAAGGGAAGATTAAGAAGCCCAAGGCATTGCCGGAGATTACGGAGGATGAGAAACCGTTTGAGCTGCCGGAAGGATGGATTTATTGCCGTCTGAATGATATTGGCACTTGGGGTTCAGGCGCGACTCCTAAGCGTGGTATTGCCGAGTATTATGATGGCGGTATTCCTTGGTTCAAGTCTGGCGAACTCTCTGAAGACTTTATTTCTATATCGGAAGAAACTATTACAGAAAAGGCATTAAATGAAACATCTGTCCGTTTAAACTCACCAGGCGATGTTTTGATAGCCATGTATGGTGCCACTATCGGGAAATCCTCTATTCTTAAAGTCCAGGCAACAACGAATCAAGCAGTTTGTGCTTGCACACCTTGGACAGGTATATATAATTTATTTCTTTTGCAGCTTCTTAAAGCTTATAAATCGCGTTTTGTAGGAATGGGCGCGGGAGGAGCACAACCTAATATTTCACGGGAAAAGATTATTGCTACGACTGTTGTTTTGCCCCCAACTGCAGAACAGCGGCGGATTGTGGAAAAAGTGGATGAGTTGATGGCGCTGTGCGATCGCATCGAAAACCGCACCCTCAACCACCTCGCCGCCCACGAAACCCTCGTAGACACCCTGCTTGACACCCTCACCCAGGCCGACAGCGCCGCCGAACTCGCCGACAGCTGGAACCGCCTCGCCGCCCACTTCGACACCCTGTTTACCACCGAGCACAGTATTAATCGCCTCAAGCAAACCATTCTGCAACTCGCCGTCATGGGTCGCCTGGTGCCCCAAGACCCCACCGACGAACCCGCCAGCGTGCTGCTAGAGAAGATCGCCGCCGAGAAAGCGCGATTGGTGAAAGAAGGAAAGATTAAAAAGCCGAAGGTCTTGGATGCGATCGGGGAAGATGAAAAACCTTTTGAATTGCCTATCAGTTGGAGATGGTGCCGCTTAGCCGACATAGCTCATCATTCAGAAGCTGGTTGGAGTCCTCAATGCGATGAATTTACACGAAGTAATAACGACTGGGGAGTACTAAAGGTTAGTGCTGTTTCGTGGGGGCAGTTTCGACCGGAAGAGAATAAGAATTTATCGTCTCATCTTGAGCCTAGAGAAGAGCTCGAAATTAGGCCGCATGATTTCCTGATTTCCAGAGCTAACACAGCTGAGCTAGTTGCTCGTTCTGTCGTGGTTCCCGCAGAAGTCCCAAGACACCTTATGATGAGCGATAAAATAATCCGCTTTATATTTTCAAATTTGACCAATGTTTTGTACATAAATCTTGTCAACAGTAGTCAAGAAGCACGTAACTATTATTCGAGAGTTGCTGGAGGGACAAGTAGCTCTATGAAAAACGTTTCTCGAAAACAGATTCAAATGCTGTGTGTTCCCCTCCCTCCCCTCGCCGAACAACACCGCATCGTCCAAAAAGTCGATGCCCTCATGGCTCTTTGCGACCAACTCAAAGCCCGCCTGGCCCAGGCCGACGACACCCGGCGGCACCTGGCCACCGCCCTCGTCGATCAGGCCATTCAGTAGCCTGCGATCGCGCCAACGCTCCCGCATTGACACGCCCCCCGACGCTCTGCGTCCTCCAAATGCTGGGCACTGGAGCGCCACCGGAGGCATTCCCACTCAGAGCGTGGGAACGAGTGAGGTTGAGTGGGTTTACTGAAGGGTGGTACAGCGCTTGGGCTAAGTAGTAGATGGTGGATCCGCTACTCGCTGCTACTTGGCGATCGCCCCTAAGGCCAACGCCAGAGCGGCTGGCCTGTGCCACAATTAGCGCCGTGTGATGGAGGGATGACATTGTGACGCAGCGGGTGATGCAGCCGGGCTTTTTGCTCATGGCCATTCTAGGGTTAGTTGTAAGTTGGGGCATCCCTAAATGGTCAGCCTTAGCCCAAGCCGATGCCCCCATTTCTGCCCTAGAGCAGCCCGCTGTCGAAGCGCTGAGCGACGATAGTGATCCACGCCGCGACCCTCAAGATAGCGTTACCCCTGCCCCCACCGGGCCGGGCCGACCTGGTCGGCGGCCTGAGCATGTCCCTGCAATACCACCCCTGCCCCCCTCCCAGCGGCTTAGGGTGCCGACCAGCCCAGACGGTGCCGTTGGGGAGGCGACTGGCCCCACTGTGGGCGACCCCGCTGAGCAGATTGCCCCAGCGGTGATTGAGCTGTCGCCCACCGGACGCCCCCCCAGCCCGGTGGTGTTTTTGGCTATGCAGCAGGAACTCGAGAATCTGATTGGTCGCTTTGAGAGCGCCCTGATCATGGCGAACTCGCTGGATGCGCCCATGGCACTCACCCTGCCCGATCGCTCGCCCGTGCTCACCGCCGCTGCTGACCCGGTGAACGTCGCCGGTGGTCAAGGAGCCTACCTGCACCCCACCCTGGGCGAGGCCCAGCAGCTGTTGAACGAGTGGGATGGGCTGCTGGCGGCGGACAAACATGGGGAAGTGCGCGATCGCTGGCTGGCCGTCCGCGCCGCCCTGTGGGAAAACTTCCCCACCGATCGCCCCATCAATCAAGGTGAGCTGCGCGCCGTGTGGCTCGATCGCGGCACCATTGTGCGGGCCAGGTCGCTCCAGGGACTCAGCGCCATCTTCGACAAGCTGGCCGCCGCTGGCATCAACACCGTTTTCTTTGAAACCGTCAACGCTGGCTACACCATTTACCCCAGCCAGGTGGCCCCCGAGCAAAACCCCCTTACCCAAGGCTGGGATCCCCTTGCCGCCGCCGTAGATTTGGCCCACCAGCGGGGCATGACTCTGCACGCCTGGGTGTGGGTGTTTGCGGCGGGCAACCAGCGCCACAACCGCCTGCTCAACCAGCCCGCCGCCTACCCTGGCCCCATCATCTCGCGGCACCCCAGCTGGGCCGCCTACGACAACAGCGGCAGCCTGATTCCCCGTGGGCAAGACAAACCTTTCTTAGACCCCGCCAACCCCGAGGTGCGCAGCTACCTCACCCGGCTGATGACCGAAATCGTCACCAACTACGGGGTCGATGGCCTGCACCTCGATTACATTCGCTACCCCTTTCAAGATCCAGGGGCCAACCGCACCTACGGCTACGGCGAAGTCGCCCGCTGGCGTTTTCAGAGCATGACCGGCGTTGACCCCGTCACCATCAGTCCCCGCCCTGACGATGCCCTCGATCGCAACCAGCGAATGCAGCAGCAGGTGCTCTGGGAGCGTTGGAGCGAGTTTCGAGTGCAGCAGGTGACCTCGTTTGTGCAATCCATCTCCAGCACCCTGCGGCGGCAGCATCCCGGTCTGGTGATGTCGGCGGCGGTGTTTGCCAACCCCGAGCACGAGCGCTTGCAGCGCATTCAGCAAGACTGGGGGGCCTGGGCCAGAGCTGGCTACCTCGACTGGGTGGTGCTGATGAGCTACGCGGAAGACACCAGCCGCTTTGAGCGCATTGTCTCCCCCTGGCTGGTGAATGAATCCTTTGGCTCAGCCCTGGTGATCCCGGCGATTCGGCTGCTGAATTTGTCAAATGCCGCCACCCTTGACCAGATGCAGGCCAGCCGCGACCTGCCCACCCCCGGCTACGCTCTGTTTGCCGCCGCCGACCTCAATGCCGAGCTAAACACCGTGCTGGCCCAACCCCAGAGCGGCAGCCCGCCCGGCCCTACCACCCCCTACGCCATGGCCGCCAGTCGCTACGCCGCCCTTCAGCGCGAGTGGAGCTGGCTGCTCACCCACGATCGCCTCTGGATGGATCGCAATGCTCTAGAACCCTGGATCAGCACGGTCAACAGCCTGGGCAGCGAGTTTGATGCCCTGGCCCAAGCGCCATCGCGGCGCAATCTAGACGCTGTAAAAGCCGGACTGGCCAGGGTGCGAACCCCGCTGAACCAGAGAATGTCGGTGGATACAGCGAACGGCAGCTACAGGCTGCGATCGTGGCAGCATCGGCTAAGGGCGATCGAACAGTTGCTAGAGCACGGCGAGCGAACCCAGCCCTAGCCATAGGATGCATCGAGTGATCGATCGCCAGCAAATACCCCAGCCTTGACTGCGCACCGCAACTGGGTAGTAATTGCGATCGCTAGACGAACCCGGTCACAAACTTTGGGGATCTTCAGGTAGAGGCGCAGTAAAGTTGGCCTGTTTAGCGATTAGCTCTAGAAATTTAGCGGTGCTGCGATCGGGGTCGTAGACCCCGTTTTCCCATTCGCTGACGGTTTGGCGACGCACGCCCATCTGCTCGGCAAACTCCATTTGCGTCAGGCTCATGTGCTTGCGCAGGGCGCGAATGGCATCTTGTTGCCAAACGATTTTGCCGTCCTTGTGCTCAATGTTGTACTGAGCCTCAAACTTGCGAAAGGTAACGGTTTTGCTATCTATATCAATGTCGTACACATGGTAACCTGCCCCTACCCAGGCCCCAGCCTGGAGCGCGGCGGGGGTATCGCGGTTGCTCCACCAGTTCTTGCGCTCAACGGCTGAATGGGGTAGCGGATTCCCAAGCAGGGCCTCAATGTCGGCAAAGGTCAGCAAAACTTCGGCCTTGCCAGAGGTCTTCAGGTGGTTGAACAAAGGGTAGTATTTGCTGCCGGGTTTCATAGGTGGGCGCGATCGCGACTCAATCTCAGCGGTAAACCATACGACTCTCTAATAATGACGCAAAAACCTGACTTAATGACCGCAAAATTGACAGCACATTGAGAATTACTGAGCTACATGGGTGACCGCTGCCCCTTAAAACAACTGTCTTGAGGGGGAAAGCGATCGCCATCTAAGTAGGTGGGACGAATTAAATATCAAACAGGTTAAACATCTGCAACCCTTGCCAATTAGGGATTTTGGCGATTGTGAAGAAGCCGAGCCATCTTATAGATGATTGAGCCTTGTTACTTACAGTTCCGTCGCTAACGCTGTCCCTGCGCTAGACCGTCCCTCGGTTGCGCTGGCCTCTACAAGTTCGTTACGGTAGCAAAGCTGACTCTGCTCGATATCGCCTCCTGATTGCCTATGGCCCGCCCTGAGATCGACCTACACACCATCGACCGCGTCATTGAAATGGCTTGGGAAGATCGCACACCCTTTGAAGTCATTGAGAGTCAGTTTGGGCTAGCCGAGAAACAGGTGATTGTCATCATGCGTCGCTACATGCAGCCCTCCAGCTTTCGCCTGTGGCGCAAGCGGGTGACGGGGCGCAATACCAAGCATCAGCACAAGCGAGACTTTGCCCTGGGCCGATTTAAATCGGCCAACCAAAAATAACAGGTGTGGCATCTTATCTGCGGGCTAGGCCCTGCGACCTGTGCCAGACTCTAGCAACAGTGCGTTACCGCATCCAATGCGCCTCTGGGGATGCTTGGGTGTTGGTCTGCCCCCGCTGCCAAGCAACTCAGCGCGAGCAAAACCCCAACTATCGCTATGGCGGCACCTGGAAAGCTCGTCTCAAAAAAAGCTAGCCCTCCCCTAATTTCTACTAACCGCAGCTGCTTTTCTTTCGCATGTAAAAGCTCTGTAAAATCACGTAGGCTTGTTTCAAGCTTATTGGAAAATTTGGCAATTCTTTACAGACCCAGATTAAACCGGGTTATGTTGAGGGAACTATAGAAGTAACCGTTAATTGCCTCATGCACATAGCTATGAAAACTTCTACAGTTCTGGTGCATTCAACCCTTGCCCAAGCGCCCGCCGCCAGTCGGCCCCAGCTTGATAACCCTTGGATGCTCTCGTCTGGAGGGTTGCTAATGCTATTGCTAGGGTTAGGTGTCTACTCTCATCTGCAAACTCGCCGCCTGGTAAAACAGCTCAAATTTGAATCTTACAAAAATCAAGAGCTGCAAAAAAAAGTCAAGCTAGCGCTCAAAACCATCAGCAAGATGGAGCAAAACCCTGACCTGATTCACTCGCGCGAATTTAACCTCGACTACCTGCGCATGCGCATGGACGAAGAGCACTTCCACACGGCGATCGTTAACCAGCTCAAGGTTAAAGTTAAGCAGAAAATCAGCGTTGCTCTGCGTCCCCGCCAGGCGGAAGAAGGGCTAATCGGTATTGCCAGCAAGCCTCGCGTGGTCGATGAAATTTTTGATGTCGAATATGCCCCCCACGACAGCCCTCTGGCGAAAAAACGGGTGCTGTTTCGCATTCAAATTCGGCTGGCTAAACTGCCTACCCAGGCTACCTCTTCGACCATCGGCCAGCTGGTTGAATGCATCGAAAACTTCATGAGCCCCGAGGCCGAAGAAACCCACTGGCAGCCCACTATCCAGGGCCGCATTGCCAACATGCATTGGGATCAAAAGGCCAAGCCCACTCCCCTGCTGGTGATCGAGCAGTCGAGCGAAGGGGCCAACGTGACGTTGCGCAGCCGCAATGAGCTGCCCGCCAGCATGGGCAGCACCAGCAGGACACCCAAAAAGAAACCGGCCTAAGCACCCAGCGCCCGATCCATGCTCGGCAATTGATTAGCAGACGGCGGATGCCATAGCGGTGGTATCTGCCACGGGTGCTGGGGCCGATCGCGCCTCAGCCATATCCGAGAGAATGGCGTCGAGCAGCTGCTCGCGTAGATCGGGAATGACCGCCAGAGCCCTTGTCCAGTCGGGAATTTGCGTGCCGGTGGGGTCGTCGAGGTACTGGTTGCCCGCTTCCAAGATCACCTGTTCAAAGGTTTCGATGGTGATTTCTTCCTGGTGGCGATCGTACTCTAGGCCGTTGAAGCGAGCATCGACAAAGTATTGACGAGCGAGGTTTTGGGCCTCGCGGCGATACTTAATGCGCAGGGCGCGAATGTGGTCGTGGCCAATCACCACCTGCTCGGTTTCGGTCAGGGTTCTAAACACCGATTGCAGAATGTCGCGGCACATTTTTTGTAGCCCTGAGTTGGTTGAGCTGCCTAGGGTCTGGTGCTTGTGCTCAAAAATGCCCAGGTCGATTTGGGCAATGCGCTTGAGGGCTACGTTGCGGTAGACCTCGGCCAGGAGACCCACTTCTAACCCCCAGTTGCCGGGGATGCGGGTGGTCAGCGCCAGGTCGGCGGAGAGGGCAAACTCGCCAGAGAGGGGGTAGCGGTAGGCGTCGAGGTAGCGCAGGTAGTCGCGGTAGCCAAACAGCTCCATCAGCGAAGTGATCAGCGGGGTGACAAACAGCCGCGTCACTCGGCCGTGCATGCTGCGGGGCTCGTCGCCAATGCGGGCGTAGTAGGCCTTGCTGAAGGCGATGCCAAAGTCTTGCTCTAGCAGGGGGTACAGCAGCTTGAGGGGGTAGGCGCGATTGTAGGTGACAATGTCGGCATCGTGGAGGGCGATCGCCGCCGCGTGCAGCGAGGCCACCCCCAGCCCCAGCCACACGGCCCGGCCTTTGCCCTTAAACCGCAGCAGGTCTAGGCCTTTGTCTTTGAGGGTTTGCAGAATGGCGGTAATGCGCGGGCCGTTTTCCCACAGCACAAAGGTGGGCTGAGGCAGTGGCTCGAAGAACTGTACCGCATGGCGATATTGCTCAAAGTTGTCGGCGTAGAGGCAGACAATGACGTTGTTGACAAACGGGGCGTGGCTGAGGTGGTCGCGAATGGTCGATAGAGCTGGGCGCTCTAGCTCTTCGTAGAGCGACGGAATCAGCACGGCAGTAGGGTGGGTTTGGCTGAGCTCGGTGAGTCGCTGCTCTAAGCGATCGGCATCGTACCCCAGGTCGTGGATGGTGGTGATTAGCTCTTGCTTATAGTCCATACCCTGATATCCCTAAATGCTAGGTCTCATCATAGGGATAAGTGGCGATCGCAAGATGTCTGAATCACTACCCGACGGTTGGCACCCTTGGATCGCGCCCTAGGCAAAGTCGTGGGCCAAAATCGCCTGGCCGCGGCGGTAGAGCTCTTCGGCGTAGCCCGTCCAGGTGCCCTGGCCCCAGTAGCGAAAGCAGCTGGTTTGCAGCAGCAGGTTGTGAATCAGGGCGTTGCGGTAGCGGTGCTGGCGCTCTAGATCATCGCCCCGTTCGCTCTGGCGCTCCATAGTTTGGTGAAACTGAGCCGACAGGCGCTGCATGGGGTCGAGCACATTGTCGTAGCCCACTACCCAACTGCGATCGCCCGTCCAAGAGCCGCCTTCCATCGAGAAGCTGGCGTCTTCGGCGCGGAGAGCGGCGATCGCCCCCGCCACGGCCTTGGGGCCGCTGGCATCCCCCATCGCCTGCCACAGCCGCGCTTGCCCCACCGCCTGACAGGTGGGGAACGTCTCTGGGCCACGGCCCGCCGCCGCCAGCAGCTCCAGGTATTCGGTGCCGTTAAAGCCCACCACGCCCCGGCGACCGCCGCCGTTGTCGCGCATTTCATACCACGACCGCATAAAGGCGCTGGGGAACTCGTTCATCATCACGCCGCCGTTTTCGCCGTCGCTGATCTGGCTCACCAGCTGCGGCACCGTGGCGTTGCCGAGGGCAACTGGGCTCAAGGTCTTAGCTTCCCAGTAGGGCTGCATCTGACCCACTAGCTTGGTGTCAGAGCCCTGGGTTTTCACCAGCACCACAATCTCTGCCACTTCGCCGTGGCTGTTGCGGGCTACTAGACGGTGGGGCAGGTGGGGCTGCGATAGGCCGTGGCCGTCGAGGGATTCTACTGTGTGTTCTTGCACCAGCAGCCAGCGGTAGCCGCAGTCTTTGAGGGTTTTGACAAAGGCGTAGAGCACGTCTGGGTGGTTGGGCAGGTGCATCTCCGGCGGCGAAAAGCCCCGCACCCGGGCTAGGGCTTCGGGGCCAAACAGGGCGGCAAAGTGGTGCTGCCAGGCGCGAATGTGCAGCTTGAGGTCGGGTACGGGGGTCGAAGGCACTACCGCATGGCCCCAGCAGGTGCCTAGCCACTCCACATAAGGCTGGTAGGCTGGGTCACAGGCTAGGCGGCGCAGCTTGGCCAGAATATCTTGCCGATCCATCTGTTGCAGGCCCCACAACAGGGTGCCCGAGTAGTCAAGCATGACGCGGGGATTGCAGCCCTGGCTCACCAGTTCTGGAATAAAGTCGCCCAGGCGAGCGTAGCAGTAGGCGAAGGTGCCCGCGTTGTGGTTGTCCCCGTCGTAGGGGTGCTCAAACATGTACTGGAGGTGGTTGATCAGCTCGCCTGTGGCCCCGGCAGGAATGGTGGGCTGGTGCATGTGCAGGGCGATCGCAAAGCCCGCCGAAATATCCGCCAGTGACAGGTTGGTGCGCGGCAAAAATACCGGCTCGTCGCTAGCCATTACCGCTGCAATATCGGCTTCTCGACCCGACAGCGGGGGCAGTCCGTCTTCTAGGGCGGGCCAGTCTATGGGGGAGAGCACAACACCGGTCATAGAAACCTCCAACGGTCAACTTCCCCGACTGCCGCCGAGAAAGCCTATGGTCACTATTTAGTGTTGCACTGTGGGGAGCAGTTAAACCACGGCCAGTAACATTTCGTGGTTTAGGGAATTAGGCACTGGTTTCTTAACAGGTGATGAACTGAAACCCTTGCGTCGTCAACAGCTCATAGGTTGAGATGGGCCGGTCACAGTAT
>QBLT01000054.1 GCA_003249105.1 Leptolyngbya sp.
CCCTCTTTGCCGACTGTCGGCGCAAGCAAGCCCGCAACTTTGAAGCTTATCTAAGCACCCATCGAGCTCGCATCGTGAATTATGGGCTCTACCAAGCCGAGCAGCTTTGCTCCATTGGTTCAGGAGCTGTCGAGTCGGCTGTCAAACAGATTGGACGACGCCTCCAAATCTCGGGTGCCCGCTGGAATACGGCCTCCGTTAATGCAATGTTGAGTCTGCGCTGTGCTTACCTCAATGGTCAACTCGCAAGTTGACTATTTTGTCGAAAGTGGGATGCTCCCATCTAAATCAGCCCGACACAGTACCAGAATACCTTCAAGTTGTGAGGATAGCGTGGGATTAAAACAAAAAAAGCAATCGTCTTTTTGTGTGAAGACAAAACTTTTGCCAAAGCTCTTTTCATTGCGGGCTGGTTTGCTCACTGTAGCAATCCGGAATAACCCAATGCTAAGTTCGTCCAATTCAGCATTGGTGCTAGCACTGATCTAATGGGGTACAACAAGGATCGGCTATTAAGACACTTCCTAATCCTGGTGTCGTGTTCAATTTCATTTGTCGCCGTATTTGTGGGAAATACTATCCACTGCGGATCCTGTTCATCTTTACTACAGTAGAGAACTTATAGCTTTGGCCAGGTCGCTTAGGACAGTTCAGCCACCAACCGCAAACCTGGAGCAGCGCCCTGGCATATAGAAAACCCTGGGGTCACAATCGCTTTAGCCCATTGACTGCCAGCACAGTGGCATCAGCGCTGATTTAAGCTGGTTTCGATAGCACTTAAAAGCTCCTCTTCGCTCCAAGGTTTTGAGATGCAGGCGTATAGATTCGCTTCAGCCTGAGTTCTTGTAATAGCTGCTTCATCAGCTTGACCAGTCAATAAAATAGTGATAATATTTGGAAATTTTTGGTGTACATCAATTAAAAATTCATCTCCTTTTATTCCTGGCATTAACCAGTCAGAAACAATTAACAAGACCTTAACTCCTTCACCGCAGAGTTCTTCAATCACCTCCCAGGCTTCTTCGACGCTGCTGGCAATTTCACAGGCATATTTATCGCCAAAATTTCGAGAGATTTGGTCGCGTAAACTCTTGAGTACAATTGGCTCATCGTCTACACAGAGAATGGCCTTATTGCTCATACCTAGACCTCAGAAAACGGAATTTTGACTGTGAAGACAGTATGTCCTGGCTGACTCGTTACTTCAATGGTGCCGTGATGCTTTTCCATGATTTGTCGAACGATATGTAGCCCTAGGCCGCTGCCTTCGCCCATGGGTTTTGTGGTAAAAAAGGGCGTGAAAATGCGGTCTGTATGCTCTTTAGAAATTCCCACGCCGCTATCGGCGATCTCGACCTTAACATGCGGCCCTTGCCGGCTGACATTGATGGCCAACTTGCCTTTGCAGTTCATGGCCTGGATGCTGTTCATAATCAGGTTAGACCAGACCTGCACCAGCTCATCTGGATAACAGAGTATTGGCGGAATCGGCTCGTAGGTTTTGACTACCTCAATACCCTGCTTAATTTGGTTCTGGTAGAGGGTTAGTACTGTATCAATGCCCTCGGTAATGGAGGCCTGAACCTGGTGCCCAGTCTGATCTTGATGGGCGTAGACCTTAAGGGCAAAGACAATTTTAGCGGCGCGCTCTACCGCCAGTTGAATATTTTGACTGTTGGTTTGTATTGATGACAGAGAATAGGCCGATTCTAAAATGAGCATTACGTCGGGATGGTGAAGCAGATTGAGTAGGTCATCGATGCCTTCGGAAATCCCCATTTTGCTCAGCATGTCGGCCAGTTTGCCCGCCTGCGCAATGCCTTGATCGGTAAGGGTTTGAGTGAGCTGGCGACGGAGTTGACGCTCTTCGCGAGATGAGAGCAGCTGCCTCGGCTGGGCAGTGGCATCTAACAGGTTGAAGAACTCGCTAAGTCGCTCAGCCGGAATCATCTGAAACAGTACAGGAATCTGGCGGAGCGAGTCGCGTAGGGAGTGGTCGATGTTGCCGATGGAGGCCTGAATTGCCCCCAGAGGTGTGTTGATCTCATGGGCGATACCGGCAATTAGTTGACCCAGGGCCGCCAGTTTTTCTGACTCGACCAGGTCGGCCTGGGTTGCCTTGAGCTGCTCTAGAGCCATCGATAGCTCCTGGGTGCGGGCCTGCACCTGGTCTTCGAGGGTGGCGCTGTAGCGCTGTAGCTCTTTTTCACTCTCGGTTAACGCAGCGTTGAGGGTTTGGAGATCTTGAAACGAGCTGCTGAGCTGGGTGGCCATGTGGTTAAACGACTGGGCCAGTTCGCCGAGTTCGTCTTGGCGGTTGAGATCGACGGTGAGGTCTAGGTTACCCTGCTCGATGGCTTTGGCAGCCCGAGTCAGCTTGATCAGGGGATTGGTGACCCAGCGGGCGGTCTTTATCCCCACGTAGATAGCGATGAAAACTGTCAGCAGGCTTAAGGCAATAGTGTTGCGAGTGTTTTTGTGAATTTGGGCCATGAAGTCGTCTTCAGGCACCACGGTGACCGCCAGCCAGTTGAGGCCCATTTCGTTTTTCCAGGGCCTCACCAGCACAAACCACCGCTCGCTCCCGTGGCGAAAGCTGAGCTGCTGGGTGGCTGAAATCTGGTCTAGTCCTCCAAAGGTCTCCGTCAGATAGGTTGTCGTTGCCTGTGCGATGGGGTCGTCGCTGCCGTAGATGCTGGTTCGCTGCACCGGGTCGTCTGGGTTGTCGGTGACTACGGTAATGGGAGCGTCGCTGGATTGGGCAATCAGAGAGCCGTCGGGTTCGACGATGAACATGCGGCTGTTGGGGCTAATCGTCAACCCCTTGATAAAAGAGCTGATTTCTGACAATAAAAAATCGACGCTCATGACGCCGACAATATCGCCCGTATCATCGTGAATGGGGGAGCTGATGGAAATCCAGAGGTCTTCGGGCAGCTCTTCCCAAGCGTAGACTTCGCTCCAGGTGGGCACGCCCTGCTCAACGGTAGCTTTATACCAGTCTTCATCAAAAAAATCGTACTCGCCGACGAAGATCAGTTCAGCACGGTTGCCCTGGTCGTCGGTGGCGTAGACGTAGTCTTGACCCTGGGTACGGTCAGAAACTTCGTCAATGACAATCTCGTCGGTGCCGTCAAAATAGCCGGCCCCGATAAACTCACCGCTGGCTAGACCATAGCTAATGTAGCCAACGTTGTAGGTGTCGAACTGAAGCCGAAAAAATCGCCCTGCGGTGTCAAAGTCATAGATATCGAACAGCCCTGCCTCGATCGCATCCAAATTGGTCTGGTTAATTTGGTAGGGACTGGTGAGGTAACTATTGAGGTGCTGATCGATGCGATCGCTAGCCTGCTCCATCAGCTGGTTGGCCAGGTCGTTAACGGCCTGCTGCCCATTGCGATAGGCCAGATAGCCCACAGCTCCGGTAGAGGCCATAATCTGCAGGACAAAGGGAGCCGTCAACACCACCCGCAGCGGCAAGTGCCGTGGCATCTGCCGCAGAGAGGTTAAAATCGACTGTTGCAGTGAAGAAATCATGGGGCAGATGGCCGACGGCTAGCTGGGTAGGCCGCATGCCTTAACTTTCCCCTTTCTGGGTAGGCCGTAACACCGCGACGGACTAGAGGGGCCTCAGGCTAGGCCGCTGGGGTTTTATTACTTCACGAGAGTAACTCTTTCTACCGTCGCGCCATCCGCTAGATTGCTGTGGGCGCAGCGCCTGAGCAGTGATTTGTCAAGCTTAAATCTGTGGGTTGGGTGAACTCAAGTGAAGCTTACTGTTTTTGGGGTTTAACCAACCTATGTGATCCCTAGAGCTTTGATTGGATGAGGCACTGGGCTTGATCTGAAGCACCTGCAAGAATATTGTTGCTTGGCAACTTTCTCGTCACCGATTCAGTCCAATTGCCAGCGATCGCCAGGCAGTTCTGTGCGCCCAGTACAGGGTTGTCTGTCGCGAAACTAGCGATACCAAAATCAGCAATTTTGCGGCCCAACATCCAGGGCCTCTCACTTTTGTCACCCTTCCCCCTTAAAGCCCTCCGCTGTATTTTAATCTACTGTTTTACCGCTCTGGCTTCCCGATGCGATCGCCCCCAGCCCCCTCACAGTGGCGACAGGCACGTCCCCTCTTGCAGCAGGGTGGTAAAAGTCTGGGAGGTCATCGGTCTTGAAACCAGGCAGCCCTGGCTGTGAGTGTAGTTGAGGCTGAGCATCAGGTCGCGCTGGTCCTTGTGTTCGATGCCCTCGGCCACCGGGCCAAAGTTGATGCCCTCCGGCAGGTTAGCGATCGCCCGACAACAGATCGCCACCTTCTCTAAATTTTGGGCATTGACCGGAATGAAGTAGCGGAAATTTCCCAGCCATCGACTAGCGGCTGACCCAGCATTCACAGGGAAAATGCTGATTAGCTCTAACTAGCTTCACACCTCCAGCGGGGCACTGCCAAGTAAATTTTCGCTGGCGCTAAGTGCAACGTCCTGTTGCGAAGCACAACAAACTTTATCGAGGCGTAAAGGTTCAGCTTGAACAGTGGCCGTTATGGGTGGGTTCTCGGAGAATGGGGTCATGCACCCAGGCCCGGTGCCCCAACACGAGCCTGGTTCCTTTTATGTATAAGGACTATCGCTATGAACAATCCCCAAGAAGTGCTTGAGCACCTCAAACAGCTCGAAAAAGTTGGTATCGTACAAAGCGCCCTCTATCGCGAAGAGGCCCAGGCACTACTGGCCGACGATACCGTCAGTCTCAAGTGGCGACGGGCGATCGCCGATCGCCTCAACCGAGCCAACCACGATCTGGCCCTGCACACCGTCACCAGCGAAGACAGCTACTAGGCCTCAACTACCCTCGGCTGAGCCGAGGTCATCCACAACTGGGGTTAAGCCAGATGACGCCCGGCGGAAATTGTGATCCGCCGGGCGTTTGGCTGCGTTCCCAAAGGGTGGCCGGAGACCAATCGCCCCCAATCAGACCTAAGGAGATTTCTAGAAAAGAAGATCCCCGCTTTATCGGGCAACTGTAGCCACTGTAAGGTGGGCACTGCCCACCCTTAGGGAGAAAGTTTTCCAGAAGTCACCTAAGGTCTCAAACCACCACTGGCGAAGGCTGAAGGGCACTGAGAGAAGTCGCAGCCCAGCTACTTTCTCCATTGGAGAAGAGTCCCAGGGTTTCGTCTTGGGTAACCGCTCTAGACAGCGCCAAATCTTCGGCTGGCAGCGCTGGCAGCGCACCACTACTAGGCTGTAAGTACCCAGCCTCTAGGAGGCTAGTCTGAAACACATCTGCCAGCAGCTCGTGCACGGTGGTCGTGGGGTGCTGCTGATCCCACCAGAAGTAGCCAGGGTCATCGAGCAGCCCCTGGTTGAGCAGCGGGTCAGTGACATTGGTAAAGCCAAACTCCGTCGGAGCCCCAATAATCTCTGTAGTCAACCCAAACAGATCGACTGGGATGATATCGATCGCAGCGGGCAGACTTTGCTCCAGCGTCTCTAACGTATTGGCCAAGCCAGCATTAAATGCTTGGCTGAGCGCAATTGCCTGCGCGCTGGTACCGTTGCCTAGAGTGCGGGGTGTCAGGCCCAGGTTCGGTAAATTGGGCACCAAAAATGTATCGGCTCCCCGCGCTGACAGCTGGCTAATTGCCGTGGCGATATTCTTCACCGATGCTGCTATAAAGTCTGGAATCGCGGCGGGATCGCTGGGTAGATTAAACAGGTCGTTAGCCCCAGCCCACACCACATAGAGACCATCGGGATTGGCAGAGCCACCTCCCAGGCTGCTCAGATAGCTATCGACTTCGTCAAGCAATCCCGGCAGATTAACCTCTGTGCCCGTTAGCGAGCTAATCAAGGGGTCGAGGCCGTTGTCGCGGCCTGTGGTAGCTCCCCCCACGGCAAAATTTTGCACCTCACCAGGCGCTAGGCCAATGTCGCTGACCAAGTAGTCAACCCAAAGGTCGCCGTTAGAAAACCTGCCCTCCGAATAGGGCAGGGGAGGGAAAAAGCCCATCAGCCCAAACAGGTTGCCGGGGTCTGACAGGCTGTCGCCAAAGACGGTCAGGCTATTAAAGCTGGGCACTAGCGCCTGGGTCTGAAAACTCTCTGCGGTGAGGTTAGCGGCCTCCACATTCAGGAGAATGACGCTGGGCCCTGGCTGGTTGAGGTAGCGCAGGGTGGTGTTTGCCCCCTGCTGGGCGATCGCAATCTGCCCAAAACTCAAGCCCCCTGGCAGCAGAAAGCGATCGACGCCGGGGGTAAAATCCACCACAGTATCAACCCGGCCATCGCTTTCGAGCACAACAGTATCCTGCCCTGGTCCGGTAACGAGCCGATTGTTGCCCAGCCCCCCGTCAAGCAGGTCGTCGCCCAAGCCACCCAAGAGCCAATCGTCGCCTCCGGCTCCAAACAGCTGGTTGTTGCCCCAAAGGCCCACTAAGATTTCGTTGTCTGGGCCGCCGTTGAGGACATCATCGCCAAAGCCACTCACCAAAACGGTGCTGCCGAAGAAATTAATCGGGCCAAGACCAGCAAAAAATGGATTAAAAAAAGACGATAAAAGCGATGCCATAACGCCTCCAGACAACGAAGTAGATTTTAGTAAAACGCTATGCCCAGATTAACGAATAGCCCATTGGCGTAACTCATACTTTGGGCTGACTGAGCACCACATTTACACCCAGTAAAATTAGCCCCATGCTAGCCACCATCGTTGCCGTCAACGGCTCTCGAAAAAATAGCCAGGCCAGCCCCGCCACAAAGATCGGTACCAAACTATAGACCACACTAGCCGTGCGGGTGGGGCCAACTTGCTGAATACTGAGATTAAATAACAGATAAGCCACTCCCGAAGCCGCTACCCCCATATACACAATGGCAATCCATGACGCCATGGATAGAGTCGCCAACTGTAGCCACCAGCGCTCTGACGAGGCCAGCACTAGCAGCTGCCCCACCCCGGCCACGGCGGCGTAGAAGGTAATCGTCAACCCCGAGTAGCGCTGGCTCAGCTGCTTGATAACCAGGGAATACACTACCCAGCACAGCACAGCGCACAGCATTAGCCCGTCGCCTCGATTAAGCTCTAGGGTGAGCAGAGTGGTGAGGTTGCCCCGAGTCAGCAGGGTCAGCACCCCCAGCAGCGCCACCACAATGCCGCCGTACTGGCGACGGGTCAGCCGTTCGCCAATAAATAGCGCCGCCATCACCCCCGTTACCACCGGATTAAAGGCGTTGATAATGGCGGTGTTGGCTGTGGCCGTGTAGCGCAGACTGCTAAAGAAAAAATAGTGATAACCCACTACCCCAAATAGACCTAACAGCGCCATCGCTCCCCAGTCGGTGCGGGCGACGGCGAGGGCCTTAACTGGCTGGGCACTGCGGATGATGAATAGTCCCAACACCCCCATGGCAATGACGTAGCGCAGCAGCGAGGTGGTCAGCGGCCCCAGATCGACTGTGGTATATTTGCCCGCCACAAAGCTGCCCGCAAACAAAAAGCTGGTGAGAATGGGCAACAAAACCTTGAGTTTAAGCATCCATAAATCCTACCTAGAGCAACCCAGTTCGGGAACCCGTACAGAGAGCTTTGTTGCGATCGCCCCCCTGGCATCGTAAATTAGCACTCGGAGCTTGCGAGTGCTAAGCTTCGAAAACCTGTGTAATGCGTCTGAATGGGGCCGAGTGTAATTCCCCCAGGCGCTGTCTTAATAGCAAATCCGGAGAAGCATTGTATGGCAGCTATCACTTTGGCGGCATCTAGCGTTAAGCCCCTAGCCGATCGAGTTTTGATTAAAGTAAGTGCGTCCGAAGAGACCACCGCTGGCGGCATTCTGCTACCTGATACCGCCAAGGAAAAGCCTCAGGTGGGTGAAATCACCGCCGTAGGCCCCGGCAAAACCGACGACAAAGGCACCCGCCAGGCCATGGAAGTCAAAATCGGCGACAAGGTGCTCTATTCCAAATATGCCGGTACCGACATCAAGCTGGGCGGCGACGAGTTCGTGCTGCTGTCTGAGAAAGACATCCTCGCTGTGCTCGGCTAAATCAATTTTGGATTTTAGATTGGAATTTTGGCCTCGTAGGGTGGGCACTGCCCACCACGATCTACGCCAGGTGCAAGGCATTACCTGCTTTTACTCTGCTAAGTTCCGTTGGGTTCCGCTACCGCTTCACCCAGCCTACTGAGCCTGTGAATTCTGACCTCTAAAATTCCCTTCACTTCACGTTTTCGCATTCACTTCCTATCTTCTTCCCGGAGACTATCGAATCTATGGCTAAGCGCATTGTTTATAACGAAAACGCCCGTCGCGCCCTCGAACGCGGCATGGACATTCTGACCGAGGCCGTAGCCGTCACCCTCGGCCCCAAAGGCCGCAACGTGGTGCTCGAAAAGAAATTTGGCGCGCCCCAGATCGTCAATGACGGCGTCACCATCGCCAAAGAAATTGAGCTCGAAGACAACATCGAGAACACCGGCGTCGCCCTGATTCGTCAGGCCGCTTCTAAAACCAATGACGCTGCTGGCGACGGTACCACCACCGCCACCGTGCTAGCCCACGCCATGGTTAAAGAAGGGATGCGCAACGTCGCCGCTGGCGCTAACGCGATTTCGCTGAAGCGCGGCATCGACAAAGCCACCGCGTTTCTGGTCGAAAAAATTGCTGAGCACGCCCGTCCCGTCGGCGACTCTAAGTCGATCGCCCAGGTGGGCTCCATCTCCGCCGGTAACGACGAAGAAGTGGGTGCCATGATCGCCGAAGCCATGGAGAAAGTGGGCCGCGAAGGCGTCATCTCCCTGGAAGAAGGCAAGTCGATGACCACCGAACTGGAGGTCACCGAAGGCATGCGCTTTGACAAGGGCTATGTCTCCCCCTACTTTGTCACCGACACCGAGCGCATGGAAGCGGTGCTCGATGAGCCCTACATTCTGATCACCGACAAGAAAATTGCCCTGGTGCAGGATCTGGTGCCCGTGCTGGAGCAAGTCGCTCGCTCCGGTCGTCCCCTGATCATCATCGCCGAAGACATTGAGAAAGAGGCGCTGGCTACTCTGGTGGTCAACCGTCTGCGCGGTGTGCTGAATGTGGCGGCTGTGAAAGCGCCTGGGTTTGGCGATCGCCGCAAGGCCATGCTCGAAGACATCGCCGTGCTCACCGGCGGTCAGGTGATCTCTGAAGACACCGGCCTCAAGCTCGACAACACCAAGCTCGATATGCTGGGTCAGGCTCGTCGCCTCACCATTACCAAAGACACCACCACCATCGTCGCCGAAGGCAACGAGAAGGATGTCAAGGCCCGCTGCGAGCAGATCCGTCGCCAGATCGACGAAACTGAGTCGACCTACGACAAAGAGAAGCTGCAAGAGCGCCTGGCTAAGCTCTCCGGCGGTGTGGCCGTGATCAAGGTCGGGGCCGCCACCGAAACCGAGATGAAAGACCGCAAGCTGCGCCTCGAAGACGCCATCAACGCCACCAAGGCAGCGGTTGAAGAAGGTATCGTGCCCGGCGGTGGTACCACTCTGGCCCACCTGGTGCCTGCTCTGACCGAGTGGCTCGAAGCTAACCTCACCGCTGAAGAGCACACGGGGGCGGCGATCGTGGCCCGTGCCCTGGCCGCTCCTCTAATGCGCATTGCCCAGAACGCTGGCCAAAACGGTGCCGTGATCGCCGAGCGCGTCAAAGAGAAGGACTTCAACGTGGGCTACAACGCTGCCAACGGTGAGTTCGTCGACATGTTTGACGCTGGTATCGTTGACCCTGCCAAGGTGACCCGCTCTGCCCTGCAGAACGCGGCCTCCATCGCTGGTATGGTGCTGACCACCGAGTGCATCGTGGTCGATCTGCCTGAGCCCAAGGAAGGTGCCCCCGCCGGCGCTGGCATGGGCGGCGACTTCGACTACTAAGTTGATGGGCTAGCAACCAGACGAAGCCAAGAGCATGCCCCAGGGCTATGACTTTGGAGAAAACTGGTTTCTAGCGACATAGGTCAAATGAAAGCCGTCCTAAATTTAGGGCGGCTTTTATGTTGGAACGAGAAGCAGCGCAAAGTTCTTTCTTTGGACAGAGAGACATACTTAGCCCAGGAGTACGACTCTTAGTAGAGCAGACTTCATCAAAGTCAATACTTAATTAACCTTCCATAGCCAGGTCTTAACTGTCCTGGCTCTCTTTATGCTAGGGGCAGCACTATGTTTCTTTTTTTAGTAGAACCGGTCTCGGAAACCCTCAAAGAACCGATTACAACGTTTGTGCTGCTGCTGGCGATCGTGTTAATCACACCGCCTATTTTTGAGCGATTTAGACTACCCGGATTAATCGGGCTGTTGATGGCCGGGGTGTTGTTTGGCAGCAGCGGTTTAGGCTGGCTCAGCGCTGACACCGACATCATGAAGCTGTTTTCGGAAATCGGCAAAATTTATCTGATGTTTGTAGCCGGTCTTGAAATTGACATGGCTCTGTTTCAAAAAACGCGCAATCGCTCCCTCGGCTTTGGCATGCTGACCTTTGCCATCCCGATGCTGGGTGGCATTGCAGTTGGTTTATTCTTCAACTTTGGCTGGTTGGCGGCGGTTTTAATTGGGTCTTTGCTGGCGTCGCACACGCTGCTGGCCTATCCGATTGTGCAGCGGTTTGGCATTGTCAATAATGAAGCGGTGACGGTCACGGTTGGGGCGACAATTTTTACAGATATTGGGTCGCTGCTGGTGCTGGCCATTTGTCTGGGCGTTAATCAGGGAGACTTCTCAGCGCTTAAGCTGGCGACGCTGTTGGGGTCACTCAGTTTGTACACGATCGCAGTTTTAGTAGGTCTCAAACAGCTCAGCAAGTTGTTCTTTAGCAAAACGGGCAAAGACGAGGGCAATCAGTTTTTGTTTGTGATGCTCTCGGTGTTTCTCTGTGCCTTAGGAGCCCAGCTAATTGGGGTAGAAAGCATTATTGGGGCCTTTCTGGCGGGGCTGGCTATCAACAGCGTGATTGGCGATGGTCCGGTCAAAGAAAAAACAGAATTTTTGGGCAGCGTTTTATTTATTCCGATGTTTTTTGTGGCCATGGGGCTGCTGCTCGACCTAGAGGCCTTTGGCGACATTCTGCGATCGATTGAGCTGCCTTTGATCATTGTCGGCATGCTGTTGCTCACCAAGGGGCTAGCCTCTCTGGGTGCCAAGATGCTCTACGGCTATACCTGGCCTGAGACCTGGACGATGTGGTCGCTGTCGATTCCCCAGGTGGCCGCTACCCTGGCGGCGGCCCTGGTGGGCTACGAAGCGGAAATTATCAACTCCCAGGTGTTTAACAGCGTCATTTTGCTGATGCTGGTGACGGCCATTTTAGGCCCGCTGGTCACCACTAGGGCCGGGAAACAGCTGATCGCTGTAGATGCCCTGGCAGAGACCGAAGTGCTCGACTGGCTACCCCCGCCCAGCGACATTCCAGAGTCATTTACGGTGGTGGTGCCGATCTACAACCCCAACACCGAGCAGTGGCTGATTGAGCTGGCGGCGGCGGTCGCCCGCCACGAAAACGGGCGGGTGATTCCCCTGGCGATCGCCCTGGCTCAGCCCCAGATGGACTCACCGCAGCTGGCTAGGGCCATGGCCCACAGCCGCCAGCGGCTAGAAGCGGCCCAGGCGATTAGCGCGACCCTAGAGGCCGAAATCGACCCCCGGTTGAGAATCGACTACAACGTGGCCCAGGGCATTTCTCACCTCAGTCGTGAGGAAAATGCCAATCTGATTTTGCTGGGCATGGGGCAGCGATCGCGCCTCGGAGCCCGACTATTCAGCAACATTCAAGACAGTATTCTCTGGGCCGCCCACTGCCCTGTGGTAGTGGCTCGCCTGCTGGCTTCGCCCACGACCTGCAAAACCATTTTGCTGCCCATTGAGAACCCCTCTCCTGCCAACCTCCGCACCCTGCGCTTTGCCCAGGTGCTAGCCAGCACCTACCAGGCTAAAATTACGCTGCTGCACGTCCACAGTTCGCGAGCCTCAGAGCTTCAGCGCAGCCGATTGGCCAAGCAGCTAGAGCTGTTGGTCAATCGGTTCCCCGCTGCCGATATCGATATCGATATTCGCCTCGTAGCGGGGGACAACGTGGTGTCTACCATCGTCAAAACGGCGGCAGAGTATGACGTGGTGATGCTGCGCCTCCAGCGTCGTCGCGTCGGCAACGGGCTGACTGTGGGTTCCCAGACTACCTCTCTAGTCGATCAGCTGACCGGCTCGGTTATTTTGGTGGGCGAACCTCATCCCCTTCGCAGCGATCGCCCCGCCCCCTCTAATCGAGCGGCCTTTAAGCTCAATTCCAAGCTTTTGGCCTCGTCCTAGCGATCGCCTGCGGAGGTCAAGATCCAATCTAGAGAGCGGATCGCGGAGGCAGACAAAACCCATCCACCCCAATACCCATCCACCCCCAATGCCCGTCACCACTGCCGTCGGTAGTGGTGCTCCACGTAGCGCTTAATCTGTCGGCCCATGCGGCGAATGCCTTCCTTTTCGTCGCGGCGAATGAAGGGCAAAAACACCTGGGAGAGCAGGCCAGAGATCCGCTCCTGGTGGATGTATTTGGTGCGGTTGGGGCCGACATCCTCCAGTTCAAACACGTGTTCGCTCTTGAAGCCGGGGCCTTTGGAGATCCACCGCAGGCAGTGGTTGGGCTGCACCACCACAATGCGGGGCTGAAACTCGGTTTCGTCTTCGCCCTCGAGGCGGCGCAGGGCGAGGAAGATCTCGCCGCCGGGGCGGATCGGCAGGTTGGGGTCGCAGTCGTAGAGAAAGGTATTCCAACGGTGCCACTCTTCTTTGCGGACAAGGGCATCCCAAACGGCAAACCGGGGGGCGTTGATGGTGACTTCGCTATAGAGACTGGGCATGGCGGTGAGGGGGTAGCCAGGAACCGGGGGCCAGAAACCGTGCATAGGTAACAGACGCTACTGCTATCTTCACACACACTGGGAGACACAGACGGGAGAGACTTAGTCGCCTAAACTAGGGAGCTGGTCTTAATATTCCCTCAAGACAGCAGTCTTGTTTCGCTGGCGATCGCCCAAAGGTTTTGGCATGGCAACTCTTACCCCTAACCCCAGTTATAGTCTCAGTCTACGGCTCAAAATTCCCAATAAAACCGGCATGCTGGCGCGCATTACCCAAGCGATTGCCGAAGCAGGGGGAAATTTGGGGGATTTTGAGCTAATTAGCCGCAACCGCCACGATCTGGTGCGGGTGCTGCACATCGATGCCTCTAGCGAGGCCCATGTCGAAGACATCATTGCGGCGGTCAAAACCGTTGAAGACATCGAGATTTTGGAGATCTGCGATCGCACCTTTAAAATCCACGAGGGCGGCAAGATCAGCGTCGAGAGCAAGCTAGAGCTGCACAACCAGGATGACCTGGCCATGGCCTACACCCCCGGCGTGGGTCGGGTGTGCGTCGAAATTGCCGAGCACCCCGATCGCGTCTTCGACCTCACCATCAAGGGCAACACGGTGGCGATTGTCACCGATGGCAGCGCCGTGCTGGGGCTGGGCAACCTCGGCCCCGAAGCCGCTCTGCCCGTGATGGAAGGGAAGGCGCTGCTGTTCAAAAAATTTGCCGGGCTGGATGCCTTCCCGATCTGCCTGGATACCCAGGACACGGACGCGATCGTCACCGCCGTCAAGCAGCTGGCCCCCGTCTTTGGGGGCGTCAACCTCGAAGACATCAGCGCCCCCCGCTGCTTTGAGATCGAGGCCCGCCTGCGCCAGGAGCTAGATATCCCGGTCTTTCACGACGACCAGCACGGCACCGCCATTGTTACCCTGGCAGCGCTGGTCAACG
Organism: Leptolyngbya sp.; assembly: GCA_003249105.1. Classification (GTDB taxonomy): domain Bacteria; phylum Cyanobacteriota; class Cyanobacteriia; order Phormidesmidales; family Phormidesmidaceae; genus Nodosilinea. The sequence goes on from QBLT01000054.1 coordinate 13,814, forward strand.
CCCTCAAACTGGTGAACAAATCCCTCACCCAGGTCAAAGTGGTGATCAACGGGGCTGGGGCAGCGGGGGTGGCGATCGCCAAACTCCTCCAAAAAGCCGGGGCCAACACCATTGTGTTGTGCGACTCCAAAGGCATTCTCTCCCTGAGCCGCGACGACCTCAACGCCCAAAAGCAAGAGTTTGCCGTGGCCGAGTCGGGCACCCTGGCCGACGCCATGGTGGGGGCCGACATCTTCCTGGGCGTCAGCGCGCCGGGGGTCGTATCGGTGGAGATGGTGGCCTCCATGGCGGCAGACCCGATTGTGTTTGCCATGGCCAACCCCATTCCTGAAATTCAGCCCGAGCTGGTGACGGGGAAAGTGGCGGTGATGGCCACGGGCCGCAGCGACTACCCCAACCAGATCAACAACGTGCTGGCCTTCCCAGGGGTGCTGCGGGGGGCGCTCGACTGCCGCGCCCAGGAGATTACGCCGTCGATGTATTTAGAGGCGGCCTATGCGATCGCGGCCCTGGTCAGCCCCCACCAGATCGATCGCGAGCACATCATTCCCTCAGTGTTCGATGAGCGCGTGGCGGCAGCGGTCGCCTCGGCAGTCAAGCATGCGGCCCGGGTGGATGGGGTGGCGAGAAAGTAGGCCCAGAAACAGGGGTTAAGTATCGGGTGATAGAGGATAGGGGATAGGGGCAGCCTTGAACCCGTTTCCTAACCCATCACCCGTTCCACCAGATAGCGGGTGAACTGGACGCCGTTGCGATCGACCACTTCGGTGTCGTACTGGCTAAAGCCAAATTTTTGAAATAGTCCCAGGCTAAACTCGCTGGCTTCGGCGTAGAGGCGCTGGATTTGTTTCTCTTGGGCATGGGCCAGCACCGCCTGCATCAGCAGCGAACCAACGCCCTGGTGCAGACAGTCGTGGCACACATAGGTGGAAGCCACATAGCCGTCGTCGCCAATGCCCGCAAAGCCGAGGATGGCGGCATCATCCTCGGCCACAAAGGTGGTCACCCCTAAGATGAACTGGTGAAATCGAGGGCTGGCGGCATCGACGGCGGCCCAGGCCTCAACTTGGGCCGGGCTGTAGTGCTCCGGGCCGTTGACTAGCACCGTTTCTCGAAATAGCGTTGCCAGGGCCGGCAAATCGGCTTCGATGGCGGTACGAAGGTTCATACTTTTACCAGTGGATTATCAGCGGTAGGGCGGGGCGAAAGTCGTGGTGCTGGCCCTGGGTCTCGCCATCAAAGCCAAGTTCCATGAGATAGGCGGGGCCGGTTTGGATGGTGATTAAGTTGGTGGCAGAGAGCGCCTCTAATTCCCCCGATCGCGGCGGCGATTGGGTCAAGGTCAAACTCACCCGCGTCACCTCGCACCCAAAAGCATGGTCGAGGGGTTGTGCCTTAGCTTCAGGGTAGCTATCCTGTCGCTTGGCAAAGGGCAGATAAAACAGCATCGGCTCTGTGAGAACTGACACATTGGTCGCTATGGGTATTGCCACGCCAGGGGGCAAGTAAATCGGCTGATAGTCCCAACTGGGGAAGGGCAGAACTTCATGAACTTGACCTTCAATGGGGCGCAAGCACAATCCAAACGGACAGGCATTCTGCGATCGCCCAGCCCAACGCTCCCATAGATAGGTGGGGCGGGTGACTTCCGACTGCGCTTCGGCAGCATTGTGCACCCACAGCAACTCCAGCATCAGGTTGTGGAAGAAAAAGCAGCGGTTGGCGGTGCCCTGGCCAGCGTGCCGGTTAGATCTGCCCTCCACCAGCCCAAACTGAACTAGCTGCTCGGCGGCAGGGGCGTTGGGAGCAGTGCAAATAAACAGGTGATCGAGTTCAAATGCCATATCGTTATCCGCAGTGGCGCTCCCCGTCAAGCCGTTCTCAAGGCCACGATTGGGTCTAGCTTAGCGGCCTGACGGGCGGGGAACACACCAAAGAACAGGCCGATGCCGCCCGAAACGGTCACCGTCAGCAAAATTGCCCCCACCGAAATTCCGGCTTCAAAGGGAGTTAGCACCCCAATCAACAAAATACCGCTCACCCCCACAGCGGTGCCAATCATGCCCCCCGCGATCGACAGAATGATCGCCTCAATTAAAAACTGGCCCAAAATGTCGCCCTGGGAAGCTCCGATCGCCTTTCTCAGCCCAATCTCCTGGGTGCGCTCGCGCACTGACACCAGCATGATATTCATAATGCCGATGCCGCCGACAAAGAGGGAAATACCCGCGATCGCCGCCAACATCAGCGTCAGCGCCCCGGTAATCGTGTTGGCGATGGTGAGCAGCGAATCTTGACTGCTGATGTAGAAGTCGTCTTCGTCGCGAATGTTGTGGCGCAGGCGCAGCAGGTTGGTGATCTGAAACTCAGCGGTGGCCATGCTGGCGCGATCGCGGGCCGACACGGTGATGAACGAAACCTCAATGCCGTAGGGCGATCGCTCGCTGCCTGCCAGGCGGCTGGCTTTCGTCGTCAGCGGCACCATCACCGCGTCGTCGTAGTCGAGGCCCAGGTTAGAGCCTTTTTTCTCCAGCACGCCGACGATGTCAAAGTTGACGCCCCCCACCCGAATCTGCTGCCCCAGGGCCGATTCATCGTCAAATAGCCGCTCCCGCAGGGTTTCGCCCACCACTGCCACCTGGGCACTGCGCGAGACATCCAAATCGCTGATGAAGCGCCCGTTGGCCACCTCAAAGCTGCGCACCGTGAGAAAATCTGGGGTAATGCCCACCACATTGATGTTGGCGTTGCGGTTGCGATAGGTGACCAGCTGACGACCGCTGGACTCAGCCGCCACGGCAGTCACCGATGGCACCTGCTCGGCGATCGCCGTCGCATCATCTAGCACCAGGGTGCGCGGCACCTCTAAAGAGCCCAGCTGGCGAGTTTCGCGGCTGCCCGGCACCACAAACAGCACGTTTGGCCCCAGGGTTTCAAGCTGGGCGCTGACATACCGCTGAGCTCCTTCCCCCAGGCCCACCATCGTAATCACCGAGGCATTGCCGATAATAATGCCCAGCATGGTGAGAGCGCTACGGAGGCGGTTAGCCGCCAGGGTTTTGGTCGCCATCGACAGGCTTTCTTGCAGATTCATGATTTACTCTGGAGCGTTAAGGGGTGGGAGCCAATCTTTTTCTAGGGCCTGCTCTAGGTTAAAAAACGGCTCTTCAGGTATGAGAGTTGGAGCGATATCGCTAGCAATCAAGACATTGTCTCGGGCATCTTGATACTCAGACTGAAAATTTTCTAGCAGGTGAGCTCTCAGACTTGGGCTATCCTTTAACAGCCGATGGATTTCCCTGCGAAAATTATTTACCTCTATGCTCCAGCCTCGCAGGCACTGCTGGCGTTCTGCATCCCAATACTTAATTTTGAGAAGATGTTCGCAGAGGCGAGCTAGATAGCTTAGGATGGCGCGTTTGTCGCTTCTACCCAGACTTTCAATCTCCTCAATTAGATTGTCTAGATCAAGTCTGTCAAACTTGCGATTTTTTAACAGGGCGATGGTAGCCTCTATCCACAGCAAAAAGTCTGTATCGTAGAGAGACGACGCGTCCACCTGAGTTTTCGAATCACTGGTCTTGAGCATCATAGTGAGTCCAGGATCGGCGGGTACAACGATTTTAACGATCTTGGCGGACGGTGATATTTTCGAGGGATTTGCCGGGGGGTAGATCGACAAAGACGCGATCGCCCGCTTCAATGCCATCCACAATTTGAATTTGGTCGCCCACCTGAGGGCCAAGGGTCACCGGCTGAAACACAATGTCGCGGTCATCGCCGGGCACCAGCACCCCGCTCTCCCCAGCCTGGGTGACCACCGCCACCGTTGGCACCACCAGGGCATCGGCTAGCTGATCGCCAACAAAGCTCACGTTGACATTCATGTTCGATCGCAGAATGTCTTTGCCGTCGATTAGCTCAATGCGCACCTGAAACAGGGTGACGCTCTGGCGCTCGATCGCTTCAGGAGCCACCAGCTTGACCCGCCCGGCAAAGGTCTGGTCGGGGAAGGCATCGGCCACCACTTCTACCGTCTGCCCCGGCTGGATTAGGGCAATATCGGCCTCGGGCACCTCGGCCAGCACCTCCAGATCTTCGGCCAGCGCCACAATTGCGGTAGAGGTGGCTGACGACAGCTCAGAGGCCGAGGTGGTGGGGGTGACAAAGGCACCCTCCGTGGCAAATTTTTGGGTGACAATGCCGCCAAAGGGGGCGCGAATCAGGGTTTCATCCTGGCGAATCTGAGCCCCGTCGAGCTGGGCACGGGCCTGGGCTAAGCGGGCTTCGGCCTGGGCGATCGCCTCCTGGCGCGGCCCGCTGCGCAGGTCATCTACCCGCCGCAGCGACTCGGTGACGCGGGCCTGGGCCTGCTCTAGAGCGGCCTGGGCGCTGCGCTGCTCGCGGGCGGCGGTGTCGAGGTCGGTGGCTGCCACGGCTCCGCGATCAAACAGCTGCTGGCGGCGAGCTAGATCGCTGGTGGCGAGATCGAGCCGGGCCTGAGCGTCGCGCACCTGGGCGCGGTTGGCCTCGACGGTGGCTTCCGCCTGGGTAATCTCGTCGGGGCGGCTACCCTGGCGCAGTTCGGCCAGGGCTGCTGATGCCTCAGCTACTGCGGCCTGGTTTTGCTGCACCTGGGCAGCGGTGTCACGGCTTTTCATCCGGGCGATCACCTGACCGGGTTCGACGCGATCGCCCTGTTCTACAAAGAGTTCTTCCAAAATACCGGCATTCTCAGGGCTGAGGTTGACCGTCTGCACCGGTCGCACCGTGCCGCTGGCCGCCACCCGCACCGTCAAGGGCTCGATCGCCGCTGGGGTCGTAAAGGCCTCCACGTCGTAAGCACTCTGGCGACTGCGCCAAACCCCAAACCCCACTGAGCCTGCCACCACGGCGGCCGCTGTCAGCCCGGCCAGCAGCCACACCAGCGGACGACGCACCTTGCCAATTAAAGGAACCTGCATAAAAACTTTTTTGATTTTGGCCAGAACTAAACTGCTCAGTTTAATTGTAGCGATCGCAGCTCGCCCCTTACTCTGAGGTAGGGCACTGGCTATCTAGCCCACCCGTTTCATTGATAAGGGCACAGATGAGGTCGCTATGGCAGAAACTCCGATTCAGGTGGCGGTGGTGGGCACCGGCTTTGGTCAGAAGGTTCACATTCCGGGGTTGCAGGCCCACCATCGCACCGAGGTTGTGGCAGTGTACCACCGCGATTTGGTCAAAGCCCAGGCGATCGCCGCCGAGCACGGCATTCCCCACGCCTGCGACAGCGTGGCGGCGATCGCGGCCCTGCCCCAGGTGCAGGCGGTGACCGTCGCCACCCCGCCCTTTCTGCACTACGCCCAGGCAAAGATCGTTCTCGAAGCCGGTAAGCACCTGCTGCTGGAGAAGCCCACGGCGCTCTCTGGGGCGGAGGCGGAGGCGATCGCCGGTCTGGCGCGCGATCGCCAGCTCGTCGCCACCATGGACTTTGAATTTCGCTTTGTGCCCACCTGGCAGCGCCTGGCCGAGCTGCTGGCCGAGGGCTACGTCGGCAACCTGCGCTTCGTCAACATCACCTGGACAGTGCCGGGCCGCGCCAACCCCAGCCGACCCTGGAACTGGTACTCGCAGCGCGACCAGGGAGGCGGTGCCCTGGGGGCCTTTGCCTCCCACAGCTTCGACTACATTACCTGGCTGTTTGGCCCCATCGAGCGGCTGTGCGCCCGCCTCAGCACCGCCATTCCCCAGCGGCCTAACCCCTCTGGAGAACTCAAGCCCGTGGATGCCGACGACACCTGTAGCTTGATGCTCGATTTGGCCAACGGTGCCCCCTGCCAGGTGGCGATCAGCTCCGTTACCTACGCCGGGCGGGGCCACTGGGTCGAGGTCTACGGCGACGGCGGCACCCTGGTGCTGGGCAGCGACAACCTCACCGACTACGTCCACGGATTTAAGCTCTGGGGTAGCAAAGGAGGCGCAGCCTTAGACGCACTGCCGATCCCCGATCGCCTCCAGTTTCCCACCACCTACAGCGATGGCCGCATCGCTCCCTTTGTGCGAGTGGTCAACCACTGGGTCAGCGATATCGATCGCGGCCAGGCCACCGAGCCGTCGATTATAGATGGGGTGCGATCGCAACACCTGATGGATTTGGCCCACCAGTCCCACCGCCAAAACGCCTGGGTTGAGGTGCCTAAACCCCTATTTCAGGTGTAGAAATGTTCCTGATTTAGACAGGCCTGCCGTTCAGGGTTGGGGGTAAGGGGTATCCTCAGGGCATCCTTAACGTATCAACGGTGCAGCGTTCTAGCCAGTCCCATCGCCTCCTCCTAGCCACCGTCCCGGTGATCCATGTCGTTTCAAAGATATCCCCTAGCTACAGTCCAAAAAGTTAGCCAGTTTATTCGCGAAACTCTGGTGCTCCCCCCCCACGAACAGCAGCCGGGCCAAGTCCTTGGAGAAGCGGAAGACGACGGCCCCCTACCCGACTCTCTCAACGCCCTAGGCGACCTGTTTCGCGTCGGGGACATGCCCGAGGACAACATTCCAGCCCCCAATGCCGAGGGGCGCTGGTTTGTCAGCACCCTTGACCCCGCCGAGGCGCTCGTTAAGCTGCCCGGCCTGTGGATGCGTCCCGGCATGCGCCTGGTGACCTACCTACGCCAAGACGCCCACGGCGGCATGGGCTCTACCGTGGCCCTGCCCGGCCTGCTCAGCACCACAGAGTACCTTGACGAAGCTATCAGCAAAGTGACCACCCCCGACCAGGTACCTAGCCCCATGGGGGCTTTGCCCAACTTGATGGCTGGTATCGACGGCGATGGCTCGCTGGCGTCCTTTCTGGCGGCCTCAATTTTTACCCGCGAGGTGCGGGAGTTTGGCCGCTTCAACCGCTATGCCCGCTGGGTACACCATCGCTTTGTCACCGAGCCTCCCCAGCAAATTCCGTGGCAGTGGCGTACCAAAATTCCTGAAGACTTTTCTCCCAAAGTGGTGCTCCGCCAGGATGCCGAGATTATTGTCGAGTTTTACACCTGCCGGGTGCAAAAGCCCATTGCCCTCTTTCGCCACCTCGATCGCTACCCCCCCAACAGCTACACCGCCGAAAACCAAGATCAGGTGGTCGCCGTCGCGGGAAATGCCGCTAGCTAGGTTAGAGAGGCAGGCGGCTAGCTGGGATCCGTTCCTTAACAAAGGCTCGCTGTGGTTAATCTAAGGCAGCTGACTTTAGGTAATGAGGCAGGACACTGCCTAAAGCAATCATTTGAAGCGGTAGAAAAGCCATTAAAAACAGCAGGTTATTAAGGTTCTAAACGAAAATATTCTCAGGGGTAGGGCTTGAATGGGTAGGTTTGTGCTCCAATAACAGCGGGATCAGCACGGTGACATAGCCCTATGGAGTTCAACCATCTGAGTTTTTACGTGGATGAGGTGGCCCCCTGGCGCGACTGGTTTGTCCATGCTTGGGGAGGGGTTTGGGCTGGGCCAGAGCCGAGCCGAGCCCGAGAGCAACCTGCCCCAGACAGAGCCCCAGACAGAGCCCTAGTGTACCTAGGGCAGGTGCCCCTGCTGATTGTGGCTGCGCCCTCAACAGTGGCTCAGTACCTACAACACCACCCGCCGGGCATCGGCGATATTGCCTTTCGGGTGGCTGACCTCGCTCAAACTCTACGCCAGGTGGTGGCAGCCGGGGGCAAAATCATTCAGCCCAGCCAGACCGATGTTNATGTTTGGGGACGGGGGCGCTGGGGGCAAATTCAGGGCTGGGGTTCCTTGAGTCACACCCTGGTGGAATCCTGGCAGAGCGAGGTGTGGGTGCCGGGGATTGCCCCCAGCGATCGCCAGCAGTCGGCTTATCCCAGCAGCCTGGTGACAGCGATCGACCACGCCGTGGTCAACGTGCCCACGGGCGAACTAGCCCAGGCGGTGGACTGGTACGCCAGTCAGCTGGGTTTTCAACCTCGGCAGCGGTTTGTCATCGACACCTCGCGATCGGGTCTGCGCAGCCAGGTACTGGCCCATCCCCAAGGTAGCGCCCAGCTCCCCATCAACGAACCCGCCACGGCCAACTCCCAGGTGCAGGAGTTTCTCGAATACAACCGGGGCGGCGGCATTCAGCACGTGGCGCTCCACACCGAGGATATTGTTCACACGGTAGAGCAACTGCGCGGTGGAGGCGTGAGCTTTTTGCCAGTACCCCAAAGCTACTACGAAGCCCTAGGGCAGCGTCCCGGCTATCAGGCCCAGGGCGATATGCCGTCGGAGTGGCTCAGCCAGCGGGAATCCGCCATTGCCCGCCTGCAAATTTTAGTAGATTGGGATCCTCGCCTGCCCCAGGCTCGCCTGCTGCAAACCTTTACCCAGCCCTTCTTGAGCATTCCCACCGTCTTTTTTGAGCTGATTCAGCGGCAGGTGGTGCGGGTCAACGGCGATCTGGCCCAGGCCCAAGGATTTGGGGAGCGCAACTTTCAGGCGCTGTTTGAGGCGATTGAGCGGGAGCAGATGAAGCGGGGCAGTCTCGCTTAGGATAAGGCCGGAGCATAGCAGGCCTAGGGCCTAAGGTGTAGAGCACAAGGCAGTTTTAGCCTTGCACTCTACACCTTAAAGCTTCAGCGATCGCCGGGTGGCTAGCGCAAAAAGCTACTGATCGTCCACAACGCCAGGCAGGTTACTGCTGAGGCGATCGCGTCGGGGGTGGCCCAGGCAAACTGCGCCCCCTGGGGAATGAGCAGCTGCCCTACGGTCAGGCCCAGAGCTAGACCGGCGGCCAGACCGCCAATGGTGAGCAGCACCGATCGCCAGAATTTGTTTTCTTTGCGATTGAGAAAGTAGATGGCAGCCCCAATAGCCACCGCCAGCGCCAGCGACGGTGCAGCGAAACCGAGCAGGGCCAGACCAGCGTAGGTTACAGCGGGCCAGAGAATGTCGTCGCGGCTGGGGGTATCGACTAGGCCGTTGAGCCAGTCGGGCCGGGGCAGGGCGGGGGTAGCTTTGGCAATGGGCTGGGTTTCGGGTACGTTTTCGGCAAAGCGAATGCGATCGGGCACCTTGATTTTGCCCTCCTGGCGCAGGCGCAGGCGCTCCATCAAAATGGCGTCGTAGGCGGCTTCGACGGCGGCCTGCTGCTTGGGCTCTTCGACATACTGATCGACCAGGCGATCGCGGGCCGCCTGAATTTCTTCAAAGGTCGAGGCTTCAGTTAGCCCCAGCAATTCGTACGAATTTTGGTCGCTCATCTGCAAAACTCCAAAACCCCCAGACGACTTGACAACAATAGGCTGCCCCGGCCAAATCTAACACCCCAGCCCGATAGCAGCTGTCTAGACCCAGTGTAACCAGCGACCCCACAAATAGGGAACACCTGCCCAGATGGGTAACCCCATAGCGCCCATCTTACGGCCTGCCCCCCCTGAGAAAGCCCTACGCAATTTTTGTTTGCGTCATCCGTAGGCAGAGCTCACCCCCTAGGATGGGCCCTAGTATAGGGGAGAGTTTTGGCGTTTTGCGGACACTTGCCCCATGGGTACAACGTTAGCGATGGGTTTGTGGCTGGCCCAGGAACCGTTGGCGACAGAGGCCGTGACCGATACCACCAGCGACGTTACTGGTTTGGTCAACGCCCTGATTGTGCTGCTGCTTGTGGCTACGGTGGTCGCCCTGATCACTCGACGGCTACGCATTCCCTACGTGGTGGGGCTGGTGCTGGCGGGGCTCAGCATTACTCAATCGGTGCTGCCAGGATCAGTGGGGCTCAATCCCGAGGTCATTCTCAACCTGTTTTTGCCGATTTTGATCTTTGAGGCGGCGATCAACACCGACATTAGTCGGTTGCGCAGCACAATTAAGCCCATTGCCCTAATTGCCGTGCCTGGGGTGCTGCTGGCGGCCATCATTACCGCGGCTTTGCTCCAGTGGGGGCTGGGGTTGGCAACCATTACCGCCGCCGCCATCGGCGTAATTTTGACCATTACCGATACGGTTTCGGTGATTGCCGCCTTTAGGACAGTGCCGGTGCCCCCTCGGCTGGCCACCATCGTTGAGGGTGAGAGTCTGCTGAATGACGGCACGGCCCTGGTGCTCTTGGGCCTGATCACCACCGTCCACACCCAGGGATCGTTCACGGTGGGGGAGGGGTTGCAGCAGATCGTTATCGCCTTTGTGGGAGGTGGGGTGCTGGGCCTGGGGCTGGGTTATCTCTGTGTGGGGCTATTTCAACAGCTCGACGATGCCCTCAGCAATATTTTGCTAACGGTGGCAGTCTCCCTGGGTACGTTTCAGATCGGGCACGAAATTGGGGTATCGAGCGCGATCGCCGTTGTGGTCGCCGGTCTGGTAATTGGTGAACTGGGCTTTCGCCAGACCTCGGCCTCGACCAAGGTCACCCTACTCAATTTTTGGGAATATGCGGGCTTTGGGGTCAACACCTTTATCTTTTTGCTGGTGGGCATTGAGGTTGACCCCAGGGTGCTGCTGCAAACCATTCCGGCGGCGCTGTTTGTGGTGCTGGCCTACCAAATTGGCCGCACTCTGACCACTTACCCCCTGCTGTACCTGCTGAGCTTTTTTGATCGCCCCCTGCCCCTGCGCTGGCAGCACGTGCTGATTTTGGGCAATGTCAAGGGATCGCTGTCGATGGCGCTGGCGCTGAGTTTGCCCGCCGATCTGCCGGGGCGATCGCAGGTGGTGGCTCTAGTTTTTAGCACCGTGCTGGTGTCGCTGGTGGGCCAGGGGCTCACCCTGCCCTGGTTGGTCAAGCGGCTGCGCCTCTCGGCCCCCTCCGCCACCAGACAGCGGCTCGAAACGCTTCAGCTCAACCTGATTGCGGCCAAAGCGGGGCAACAAGAACTGGCTGCCCTGCTGCGATCGGGCAGTTTGCCCAAGAATCTCTACGAGGAACTGTTTGCCGCCTACCAGGCCCAGATCGCCAGCGCCGATCGCGATCTGCGCGAATTTTACAATCAGCGCACCCTCAACGATGCCCACCTCGAAGACCAAAGCCACCTAGACGGACTGCGCCGCCGCCTGTATCTAGCCGAGAAGGGGGCCGTTAACGACGCCCTGCGCAAAGGATTGCTGTCTGAAGAAACCAGCCAATCCTACGTCAAGGCCCTCAACGAAAAGCTGCTGGCCCTCAAAGACGACTGATCTAAAGTAAGCAATTAAGCTGGTCTACCTCAGGCTGCTGCTCAATCCTTCAGCCTGACACCGCCAGCCTTCCGGTGCGGTCTCTGGGTCAGGCCGAGCGATCGCGTCATGCCTGGTTGGGTGAACCCTAGCGGCACAGCACGGACAGGGTATCTCTTTAGGCTGAAGGCTCCGCCCGACTAAGCGGCCCAGCACTCCACCCAGCACTAGGCCCAAGAGAGTGCCAGGGAAGCCGCTAACCAGGGCAATCCCGACGCCACTAACCACCGTTGGGGCCGCCATGATCCCCAACAGACTGCCGATCAAGGTACCGATGTCATCGGGGGCAACATCGGCGTCAAACCATTCAACCCAAGCGTTGCAGCGGGGACAATAAACTCGCTTAATTTTCATTGCAATAACCTCGCAGCGGGGGCTGCTGTGCGGTGTGCTCTACCGCCATCATCGACGCACTGGCTTAAAGCCCGTACCCGACGTTGGGCCTAAATGCGTCAAGATTTGTCGAGGATGCTCTACCTGAGATGCCCTGGTAGCAAGGACTACCAACCATAGCGTTGGCCAGTTTGCCTAAGACAATGCTGACCGCCTGTGGCCAAGCCTGAGGCGACGAACTGGCGTATAGTCGTCGCAGTCACCGATTCAAACCTCCTAGCTTGGGGGCGGCGACAATATAGCTGCTAGCCCCTACCCCTCAGGCGCAGAGCCCCATGAAGTCGAGCATTTGTCGCACTAAACCGGGCTTGGTTACCGCCAGAATGGTTGAACCGCTCTCCAGCACCGTGCTGCCGTTGGGAATGGTTAAATCTTCGTGGGGATGGGCCTGGTAGCCAATAATCAGCGTGCCCGCCGGGAAGCGGGTATCTTGGGCAATTTCGGCCACGGTGCGACCGACAATTGTGCACTGCTGCGGAATGGGCAGCTTGAGCACTTCCACCTGGCCCTGTTCAAAGTGCATCATGGCCTCCACCTGGGGATACTCGATCGCACTGACAATGCGGTTGATGGTGAGTTCGGTGGTGCTGACGGTGTGGGTAGCCCCGGCCAGCTGGTAGGGCTCGGCAAAGTCGCGATCGCTCATGCGCACCACCGTCTGGGGCACCCCGTAGTGCTTCGACAGGGTGACGATCGCCAGGTTGAGCGCATCCTCGGGCAGGGCCGCAATCACGGCATCGGCCTTGCGAATGCCCGCCTCCAGCAGGGTGGTGGTATTCACAGCGCTACCCTCAAAGGCCATGACGCCAATCTTTTCACGGGCGTACTGGCAGGCCAGCGGGTCAGTATCGACCACGGCCACGGTGTGCCCTTCGGCAAGCAGAGTTTTAGCCAGATCTAGGCCCAGCATGCCAGCGCCGCCAATCAGTACATACATGGTTAACGACTCCTTAATGTTCAGTGCCCATGCTGAGGAGTGGATATACCCTCCTGGGGGGATATACCAAAAATCAGCCCTTTTAGTATGCTCACCCCATTCATTGTAGATAGGTGAGCTGGGCCCTGCTCTCGTCGGGCGACCCGGCGGGGTCGCCGCTCTTTTCCGCTGTTAGAACCTATTCCCTCATCTCCCGGAGCTACCCCATGAAAGGACTCGTCGGCAAAACCGCACTGATCACCGGCGCTTCGTCGGGTATTGGCCAGGCGATCGCCATTCGCCTGGCGGAGGAAGGCTGCAACATCGTGATCAACTACCGCAGTAACCCCGACGCCGCCGAAGACACCCGCCGCCAGGCCATGGAGAAAGCCTGCGCCGACGTAGAAAACTGTGGTGTCAAGGCGCTGCTGCTCAAAGGCGATGTGTCGAAGGAGGCCGATGCGATCGCCCTGGTGCAGCAGACCATCGAGCACTTCGGCCAGCTCGACATTTTGATCAACAACGCTGGCGTTCAGGCCGATAGCCCCTCAGAGGCGCTGGAGGCCGACAGTTTTGACTGGGTGCTGGGGGTCAACCTGCGCGGGGCCTACCTCTGCGCCCGCGAAACCATTAAGCACCTGCTGGCCAGCGATCGCCCCGGCAGCATCATCAATATTTCTAGCGTGCACGAAATCATTCCCCGCCCCCAGTACCTCAGCTACTCCATCAGCAAAGGGGGCATGGGCAACATGACCCGCACCCTGGCGTTGGAATATGCGGCCAAGGGCATTCGAGTCAACGGCATTGGCCCCGGAGCCACCGTCACCCCCATCAACGATGAGTGGACCGACGATCCCGCCAAAAAAGCCGAAGTCGAGAGCCATATTCCCATGGGTCGGGCCGGCACCAGCGAAGAAATGGCCGCCGCCGTGGCGTTTTTGGCCTCCGACGAAGCCGCCTACATCACCGGGCAAACCCTCTACATCGATGGCGGCCTCACCCTCTACGCTGACTTCAGGGAAGCCTGGTCGGCCTAAAGAAAGGGGTTGAAGGTGTAGGGTATAGGGTTCAAGGGGTTGCCTTAAACCCTACACCCTAAATCTCACTCCCGACCATCATCGGATCCGCCCATTCATCAAGTCTTCCAACCCTTACCTGAAGAACTGTTACACTTCCTCAACAATCGGTATTACCCCCCGCGCTCGCGATGATACGATGCCCATCAAACGGTTGAGAGATAGGACTTCATGACTGAAACGCTGACAGGTCAAACACCTATTTTTGGAGGCAGCACCGGCGGTCTCCTCACCAAGGCTGCGGTCGAAGAAAAGTATGCCATCACCTGGACCAGCCCCAAGAAGCAGGTTTTTGAAATGCCCACCGGTGGCGCTGCCTTCATGAACGAAGGGGAAAACCTCCTTTATCTGGCCCGCAAAGAGCAGTGCCTGGCCCTTGGCAGACAGCTGCGCAACAGATTTAAGCCCAGAATCGAAAACTACAAGATCTACCGCGTCTTCCCCAGCGGTGAAACCCAGTATCTGCACCCCGCCGACGGCGTCTTCCCTGAGAAGGTGAACGAGGGCCGCGGGGCTGTAAACAGCATCGGGCGTAACATCGGGGCCAACCCCGATCCGGCCACCATCAAGTTTAGCGGTAAGGCCACCTACGAGGTTTAGGCCCGATTGGCTTGGTTAACCAAGCCGATGGTTACCGAGTTCTGACTGTGACTGTTGTGTTGTAAGGGGGCGTAGCTGCGGCTAGGCCCCTTTTGCTATCTAGCCTAGTTGGCCCATGGATTTGGCGATCGCCCCCCTTATGCCAGCCTGCGAACCATTGCGCGACCCCGATCGCGCTGTAGAATGAATGCCATGATTTTTCCAGCCTTTGAGCAGTTTCAAACCTACGCCACCCAGGGCAACTTCGTGCCGGTCTACCAGGAGTGGCTGGCCGATCTCGACACGCCGGTATCGGCCTGGTACAAGGTCTGTGCCGGACAGCCCTATAGCTTTTTGCTGGAGTCGGTAGAGGGGGGCGAAAGCCTGGGCCGCTACAGCTTTTTGGGCTGCGACCCGCTGTGGGTGCTAGAAAGTCGAGGCGACCAGTCCACCCAGACCCACCGCGACGGCACCGTCATCGATCACCAGGGCAACCCCTTCGACACCCTGGCCAACTGCCTCGCCCCCTACCAGCCGGTAAAGC
>QBLT01000055.1 GCA_003249105.1 Leptolyngbya sp.
GGGTGAGGTAGGTGAGGAGGGTGAGGTAGGTGGGGAGGGTGAGTGGGAGTGTAAAGTTCAAAATGCAAGGTTCAAAATTTTGAATTCTCAATTTTGAATTTTGAATTCATCCACTCCCCGTCCTCACCCGTTAGGAAGTCGCTGCACGTTTACATCCCCTCATCAAGCCCTTGCCCGTCATCGTGGCGCAGAGCGAGATCTAGGCCCTCCCGGCGGCTGCGCAGGTCGTAGTAGAGTACGCCTTTGACCGCTTGCCACAGAGGCAATACAACTATGCTGCCCACCAGACTTAGCACCAGGCTGAGCATAGCGGTAATGCCGTAGACCACGCCATCGGCGGGCAGCAGCTCCAGCAAAATGCTGGGGACGTAGTTGGTCACTGACAGAATGGGTAGCTGAATTAAAAACGTGGCGAGAAACACGACCTGAATCCGCAGAATTGAATCCTTAGTGAGTTCCCAACTGCGGCCCATGCTGCCGCCAGCATCGGATTGAGGCTCAATGGCTAGCACCACCTCAGAGATAAACAGCCGTGAGGCGATCCAAATCAGGGCGATCAGCAATATTCCCAGGCCAATTAGCACGCCTAAGAAAATGCCCATCACACCGCCGACCGTTTCGTTGATCAGTGCTGATAAAATGCCTGCTGTCAAAAATCCGATGCTACCTCCAGCAATCAGCGCCAGCAGCGCCCCTCCTAAGTAAGCTGCTACATAGGCCAGCAGCAGCAAAAAGCCCAGAAATAAGAACTGCCCGAGGCGAGGAGCCACCTGGCGACGGGCATCCAACGCTGTTTCGGGCTGGCTGATCAACTCTCGAAACGACAGCCTACCGATCACGCTAGAGAGGGCGTAGTACTTGGCAGAGCCGTAGAGCAGCGGCGCAAACCCCACCAGTGCTCCCAACAGGCCGCCAATTACAGCCCCCACCTCATTGCCGACCCCAGCGCCGATGCCGGCCAAAATTGCGATCGCCAGGCCCATGCCAAAAATGCCACCCACAAACCACAGGGTGGCTAGCGCTGCCAGATTAAAGAACGTCTTGAATCGGTCTTTGTAGAGCCGCAGCGCCGCGCTCACCACGTCGCCAGGATTGAGGGGGCCGAGCTGGCTACCCTGCTGTGCAGATGAGGTCATCGGCTCCGTCTCCTAGAGGTGTTACAACGGTGTGCGTTCATTTCGAGGTTAGCCTACACTTCTCTGTAGAATGCCCGTTTCTCTGGCTTTGCTTCATGAATATTCAGCGTTGGATGGCCCGGCGAGAAGCCAGCTGGCGACAGCTCGAAACCCTGCTCACCCAGGCCGAGAAAAGCGGGCTCAGGTCGCTCTCTGCTATTCAGGTGCGGCAGATGGCGAGTCTTTATAGGTCGGTTTCGGCAGATTTAGCGCGGGCCAAGGGGCATGGCGTAGGGCAGGCCGTTATCAAAGATTTGCAGCGGCTCACCAGTCGCAGCTATAGCCAAATCTACCAGGGTTCTCGCCGCCAAGAGTGGCAAGCGCTCTGGGATTTCTGCCGCTACGGCTTTCCGGCGGTGGTGCAGCGGAGCTGGGCCTACATTGCGGTGGCTACGGGGCTATTTGCGATCGGTGGGCTGGTGGGCTGGTGGTTTGCCTGGCAAGATCCGGCTTTTTTGACGCTGGTATTGGGCCAGGAGTTTGTCGAAGAGGTCAAAACCAGTCAGGAGTTGTGGACGGTTTCGATCATGGGCATTGAGCCTGTCGCCTCCAGCGGCATCATGATCAACAACATTGGCGTTTCCCTGCGGGCGCTGGTGGGGGGCGTGACGATGTTTATGCCTGAGGTGCCTCTGGTGACGCCGCCAGGGGCGTTTACGGTGTTTATGCTGGTGTTTAACGGGCTGATGATTGGCTGCGTTGGTGTGCTGGTGGCCCAGGCCAACCTGGCCTACGACCTCTGGGCCTTTGTGTTCCCCCACGGGGCGCTGGAGCTACCGGCTATTTTTATGGCTGGGGGCGGCGGGCTGCTGCTGGCCCGAGGCATTTTGCTGCCCGGCCCCTACCGCCGCATTGATGCGCTGAAATTGTATGGGCTACAGGCGGCTCAGCTGCTCTATGGCATCATCCCCATGCTGGTGATTGCGGGGCTGATTGAAGGGTTTTTCTCGCCCCAGACCTGGATTCCTAACGAGTTCAAATACATTGTAGGAACGGCAATCTTCATTGCCCTGGTGCAATACTGCCGCACACAGCGTCCGGCAAAGAGCTTAATTGTGTGAATACCAGACAACGCGCAACACCTTGAGATACAGCTATTCAGTGAGTTACGCAGACCCAAAGCGGAGTGGTCAACCTGAGGGGCCATCGCTAAAAGTGGTCTATCTACCAGAGCGATCGCGAAGCTTATGACTACAATAGGGCAGTATTTCGGTTGGGCTTATTGCCGCTTGCCATGTCGCCCTCACCCCCATCTCCGCCTCGCACCCTGCTCAAAACCGTTACCCAGGCTTTTCAGGCTGTGCAAGCCAAGGTTGACTTTGGCAAGCTGGCGGTCAAGCGTGGGGCTCGCGCTGCCGAGCTAGAGGTCACGGTCAACGGCAAACCCACCACCTATCCCCTGCTGGGCGAGCACTACATCATGGGGCGCAGCACCTCCCAGTGCGACATTGTGGCCCCCAGCCCCATCGTCAGCCAGGTGCACGCCACCCTCACCCGCGACACCAACCGCCCCAGCCAGCCCTTCGTGATGAAGGATCGCAACTCAACCAACGGCATTTATCGGGGTAAAAAGCGGCTCACCCAAGTGGTGATGAACCACGGCGATGTCTACACCCTCGGCCCGCCGGAGCTGGAGGATGCTGTCAAGCTGCGGTTTAGCGAGCCGCCCCCCTGGTACGTCAAAACCGCCCGCTACACCCTCTACGGCTTTACCGGCCTCTCTTTGGCAGTGGGTGCCTGGATTGTGGGGGTAGAGTGGCCCAAGATCCCCATGCGGCCTTTGCCCGACTCGGTGCAGGGGCCGGTTGTCGTTTACGGCGAAGAAGGTGGTGCCGCCGTGCCCCTGCGCGAGCAGCACACCCAGACCCACCAAGAACTGCGCCGCATGGGCGACTTTTCGCCCTACCTGCCCCAGGCGCTGCTTGCGTCTGAAGATACGCGCTACTACTGGCACTTGGGGGTAGACCCCCTCGGCATTGCGCGGGCTGTGCTGATCAACGTGCAGGATGGGTCGATTCGCCAGGGGGGCAGCACGATTACCCAGCAGCTGGCCCGCAGCGTCTACCGCGAGTACACGGGCACCGACGATTCGGCGGGGCGCAAAATTCGCGAGGCTATTACGGCCCTCAAGCTAGAGACGTTTTACAGCAAAAACCACCTGCTGCTCACCTACCTCAATCGGGTTTATCTGGGCGAAAACCTCTACGGCTTTGAGGATGCCGCTCAGTTTTACTTCGACAAGCCCGCCAGCGATCTCACCCTGTCGGAGTCGGCGACGCTGGTGGGCATTTTGCCCGGCCCCAACGCCTTTAACCCGGTGCAGAACTACGATGCGGCGGTGTCTTACCGCGATCGCGTCCTCGATCGCATGGTGGCTCTGGGCATGGTTACCCAGGAGGAGGCGCGGCGGGCGCGGCGATCGCGCATTGAGATTAGCCCCGATGCCACTCGCCAGCTTCAGAGCACCCGCGCCCCCTACTTCTACAACTACGTCTTTGAAGAACTCGACAACGTGCTGGGTACCTCCCTGGCGCGGGAGGGCAACTTTTATGTGGAGACCAGCGTTGACCTAGACCTCCAGACGGCGGCAGAAGAGGCCCTCAGCCAGGATGTCGCCACTCAGGGAGCGGCCTTGGCCTATTCTCAAGGGGCGGTGGTTACCCTCGAAACCAGCACCGGAGCCATTCGCGCCCTGGTGGGGGGCGTAGACTATGCCCAGAGCCAGTTCAACCGGGCTTCCCAGGCACTGCGCCAGCCGGGCTCAACCTTTAAGCTGTTTGCCTACGGGGCGGCCCTAGAGCAGGGCATTTCTCCAGGGCAATCGTTCTCCTGTGAGCCAATGAACTGGAGCGGCCAGCGGTTTGCGGGCTGTCGGTCGGGCTCGGCCCCGCTAGATATGTACGCCGGGATGGCCCGCTCTGAGAATGTGGTGGCCCTACGCATTGCCCAGGAGGCGGGGCTGCGCAACGTCATCAACGTCGCCCAGCGCTTGGGCATTGAGTCTGAGCTGGTGGCTTCACCGGGCCTCACCCTGGGCGAAAGTGTCGTCACCCCGCTGGAAATCACCGGCTCCTTTGCTGCCGTGGGCAACAACGGCGTGTGGAACCGACCCCACGGCATTGTGCGGGTGCTCGACAGCAGCGACTGCACCGACCCCAACGACATCAACACCTGCCGCGTGATCTACGAGTTTGGCCAGGCCGGAGACGCCAACCGCCAAGCCATTGACCCCAGCATTGCCAGCACTCTGACGGGGCTGATGCAGGGTGTGGTGCAGGGGGGCACAGGCCGCAGCGCCTTTTTGGGCCTGGGCGAAGCGGGCAAAACCGGCACCACCGACGACAACCGCGATCTCTGGTTTGTGGGGTTTGTGCCCGGTCGCGATCTGACTACGGGCGTGTGGCTCGGCAATGACGATAACACCTCAACGGCGGGCAGCAGCGGCCAGGCGGCGGCGGTATGGGGCAACTATATGCGGCAGGTGGTGCAGTAGCCAGTGGTTAGTTAGTAGGCTCAAACTTTACTTGACTAGGTCCAGAGATAGCTCGGCTCAGCTCGGGGATTACTCAGCTAGGCTCAGAGACTACTCGACTAGGCTCGGGGATTACTCAGCTAGGCTCAGAGACTACTCAACTAAGCTCAGAGGTTGCTCGACTAAGCTCGGAGACTACTCAGCTAGGTTTGGAAACTACTCGACTAGGCTCGGAGAGAGCTTGCACTAGGTTCAGAGACTACTCAGCTAGATTTAGAGACTACTCAGCTAGGTGAGGGGATCCCCCGGTTTCTCGTGGTCTTGGTGCTATTCGTTTCCCCCTTAAAAAGGGGGCAGTCTTTTTTTGCCAAGCTATTAGAGGGGAGTGCCTGCACCCCCCTTTTTAAGCTATCCTTTACGCAAAAGTCGGTGAAATGCTCTCACGACCTAGGTTTTAGAAGCGAGTTGCGCTCCTTCGACGAGATGATGAAGCTTGGTTAGGCCTCGCCAGAGGGTTTTCAGCCCAGGTTCCCCATCATGCTTACGGGCGAGGAAGCCACCGAGTTGGGCAATCCAACGGACGGCCTGACGCAACGATGGCGGTTTTCGGGCTCGGCTCTTGGGGGTAAACTTCCGTTGCAGCAATCGCCATTCGGAGGGGTTCAAGACACTGTCACAGGGCTCATCGGGGGTTAAGCGAGCCCGATAGGTCAGCCACATCAGCCGACAGGCAACAATGGCATAGGTAGCCAAGGCTTTGCGCAGGCGGAAGGCGGTTTCGAGTTGCAGGTCTTCGAGCCCACAACCACTTTTGAGGGTGAAATGGAAGCGTTCTATCAGCCACCGGTAGCTGTACCACTGCACGGCTTGATAGAGCTGGTCTGGGGTGTCAATCGGCAGAGTCGTGAGCAGCAACCACCGAATCGGCTGACTCCCATCTGCGGGCGGGATAGGTTCTTCGACGAGGATCGCGTTGAGGGTAACGGGCTCTAGGGCGTGGGGTTTAGGATGGTTGCGGGGGACTTCCAGGGTAATCGCCATCGCCTTCACGGTGAGATGGGCGGTGCGAGCCGGGCGTTTGGGGTTGCGCTGGAGTTCGACAGTCATCTCCCCCAGCACTGGAGCCTGCTCCAAAGTTGGAATCAGATAGCCCATTTCATGGCGCACCTTGCGGTTGTGCTCGGCGCGAATCAGCAGGTCGCTCTGAGCACCCCGAGGCTGAGCAAACAGCTCAAAAATATCCGCTTCTCGGTCACCGACATGCACCCACTGCACCCCCTCAGGGCGACCGACTTCCGCTGCGCTCATGCTCTTCAGCCAACGGTAGCTTTCTTTCTGCGCAATCGGGGTCTTGCGCCGTTGTTCCTTTTTCCCGGCTCGCTCAGGACGGCTCCAGACGTGTTGGTGCAACAGTCCCAACGGCTCACCTGCCCCGCTGACCGCAAAGCAACTATGCACTTTCATCCCTTGCTGTGAGGTCTGGTTGATGAACCCAAGACCCTTCGTCGCCGGGTGGCTAGTGTAGTTCACATCCGTGGTGTCTTGAATCGCCAGCACCGCCTCACACTGGCGGGCACGGGCCATCACGCCCTCGCGATGACTCGCTAAAATCGCACCGACACTCACTCTCGGATTCGTCCAAAATCGATAGATGCTTTGGCTCTCGCTGGCGCTCTGAGCCGCTTGGGGGACGCTGGCTGTTGGATGCTCACCCAAGGTCGTGAGCACTTTACGCAACCGTCGCGCATGGCGTAAGTCCTGGAAATGGATGGGATTGATCTCTTAGCTGACCCAATCTTTCATGAGGTTCTGGCTCCGGCTAATAGTATCCTCATGCTAGTCTCCTACAAGTTCCGCCCCAAG
Organism: Leptolyngbya sp.; assembly: GCA_003249105.1. GTDB lineage: Bacteria > Cyanobacteriota > Cyanobacteriia > Phormidesmidales > Phormidesmidaceae > Nodosilinea. The sequence continues at coordinate 6,511 of QBLT01000055.1, forward strand.
CCACCAGCCAGTAACCTTTCTACAGACTTTTGCCTAAGGGATAGCTTGTTAAGGGGGGCAGAGGGGATCCTGATAATGTACTTTGCCCGAGTGGAATCCGCTATAGAACAGTCTTAGAGAGAAGAGGGTCTCCTCCAGCCGAGGGCAAAATAGCTCGCTGCAAGAGACCCTTAAACGTACAGTCAACCGTCAACCAGGAGCTTTACCAGAGCCGTTGCTTAGGTATCTTAGTTGGCAGCAACGGAGACTGTAATGACGCCAGTGTAAGCGCCTGGGTCTAGCAGGGCAGGTGCATCATACTCAATATAGAGATCACGGGCAGATGCACCGCCAGAAAAGTCGTTCACGTTGTCGGTGTCTGCGCCAGCTGCAAAGGCAGTGTCTGCAGGAGCTGATGCTCCATTACCCACAATCAAAACCTGATAGGCCAGGGTAGATGTGCCATTAGTCAGGCCAGCATCGGGAGTAGCCGTTAGGGTCACACCAGTAGTGTTGTTGGTGGTCAATGCTAAATCTGCCACTTTAACAACCACATTGTTTTGAGCTGAGCCCACTCCGTAGAGACTGAGGCTACTAGCCCCACCAGTGGCGCTGGAGGTAACGGCGCTAGTATCGGCAACTGAGCCACCGAGGTTGACAGTATCGGCCATAGCGGGGTTTGCTAGCACGGAGCCAGCGACAACTAGAGAGGAGGCGATGAGGGTATTGCGGAAGGTTTTAGCAAACATGATGTGTTCTCCTAAAGTGGCAAGTTTTGCTTGAAGTGAGTTGGTTTGCAGAGATAAGTTGTGACCTCTGCGGGTTTTGTGCTGGTTGGGCTTTAGTAAGGTTCCCTAATGATGAGAAAAGGGAGAGTCCTATCGTTAGGCTGCAACGTAGTAGGCTGCACAGTTAGAAAGAGATGATCTAATGAGAGAAATAACGAGGTAGCTAGTTTTTGTTTAATAGCAGTTGATGGGCTCGCTGGCTCTCAATTAGGTCGTTAACTCTTTCCTTCATGGTTACTACTTTAGTGGGTCAAACCCAATTCACCTATGCTAATTGCACTTAATTTTTGCCAGTTATATGGTCGAAATCACATCTTTTTGCGTGTTTTTATCGAGATAGCTAGAGCAAATGTTGCTGAGATTGATCTACTTTGGCCTGGCAGAAAAATATGGCAAGCAACAGTTAAAGGTTAATTAGAATTAACCTTTTATAAACAATATTAAAAACCTTCCGGATTTCAAAAATCTGCTTTTTAAGAGCCTAAGTCTCGACTCACTCCAAGCCAAACTCAGAATCTATGGCTTCCCTGAGGCAAAACTGACTTCTGCAATCTAAATGTGGTTGATATGGCGGTTCTCGATTTAGTGAGGTACGCTTTCGCTGGGTTCTAGATCTCCCCAGTTTCTGGCCGTCTAATACCAATCGTCCATGCCGCTGATGCGGCACCCCCAAACGATAAAAAAACTATTTTTAGAGCAAATTCTGCTTAGTTGTCCCTGACTTGGCAGGGCAAATGCCATCTGCCCCTACGGTTTGACCTTTTGAGAATCGGGGTTACGCGAGTCAGATTCGCTATAAGCTCTGCCCCCTGCCCTCTTAACAAGGGGGCAGGGGGCAGCTCTCAATCATTACATACGCCCTTTTCTATCTTTCTTATCAATACGTTCTCCAGCATACGCCCGCTACTTAGCAAAGAACTTTTGCTCGATCAAATGGGTCGCATCTTTTACGGTCAAAGGTTTTGCAAATAGGTAGCCCTGCCCATATTCACACTGCATCGCTGTCAAAATCTGCTGCTGGGCTAGGGTTTCTACCCCCTCGGCCACTACATTCATGCCGAGGGCGTGGGCTAGGGTAATAATGGCCTGCACGATCGCGGTTTTTTCGCTACTGGCCTCTAGGGCCGCAATAAAAGATTGATCGACCTTAAGGGTGTTGAGCTGAAACTGATGCAGATAGTTGAGCGACGAGTAGCCCGTGCCAAAATCATCCAGACTGACCTGCACACCAAACTGCTGTAGCTCGGCCAAAACACTGTTGGCCAGGGCCATATTTTCAATCAGGGTGCTTTCGGTGATTTCTAGCTTGAGGCGGTCAGCGGTTACCCCAGCCGCATCGAGGTGAGCTTGAACATGCTGGGCCAAATTGGGCTGAGAAAAATGACGGCTAGAGAGGTTAACGCTCATGGTCAAGGCGGGCAGGCTAGGCCACCGATCTTGCCACTGGCGCATTTGTTTGCAGGCGGTCTGCAACCCCCACTTATCGAGGGCCACAACTAGCCCCGTTTCTTCGGCTAGGGGAATAAAATCAGCCGGAGAAACCAGCCCTAGAGACGGATGTTGCCAGCGCACCAGCGCCTCAAACCCGACTAAGTGGCCCTGGCTAAGGCTAAAAATTGGTTGGTAGACCAGCAAAAACTCTTGCCGTTCTAGGGCTTTGCGCAGGGCTATTTCGAGCTGTAAACGGGCCACCATTTGGTCGTGCATGGTGGCGTGAAAGCCAAAAATTTTGGCGATGCCATGCGACTTGGCATGGTGCAGGGCCGTCTCAGCATCTTGAATTATTTGCTCTGGCGTATTGTGCGACGGTTGGTTTAGGGCGAACCCGATGCAGGCGGTTAAAAAAACCTCGGTTTGGTCAGCCTCAAAGGGGTGCTCAAGAATAGATTGCAGCCTGTTAGCGACGACCATGGCGGTTTCTGGGTTGGCCATGGAGGGCAGTAAAACGGCAAACTCGTCTCCCCCCCAGTGGGACACGAGCAGCTCTGGGTCAAGCTGCTGCCGCAGACGACGGCCAAAATCCATCAGCAGTTGGTCGCCGACCTTGTGGCCCAGGGTGTTGTTAATGGCCTGAAAGCGATCAATATTTAGCAGGGCCACCCCGATTGACTGGGGGGCTAAATCACTGACTTGCATGGCCTGGCTCAGCACTTGCAAAACCTGCTGGCGGCTAGGTAGCCCGGTCAGCAGATCAAACGCTCGAATGTGCGACAGCAATTGATCGGTTTGCTGGCGCTGGTTTTGCTCTTGTTGCAGCTGCTGCTTGAGCTGAAATAGGTTGACCCCGAGGGCGACCTGGGCCGCGATTTGCTCAAACACGTCGATCGCATTGCTCGGCCAGGGGCGACTGTGGGCCTGGCGAAACCCGATCAGGTTGCCCCAGCGGTGGCCTTCACACACCAGAGGTGCCACAATGCCGTCGTGCATTTGGTCGATCTGCAACCACTGCTGCACATCGGCGGGCAAATTTGCCCAGGAAAGTGGATCAAACGCCTGGGCCTGGCGATCGGGGCTGCGGCTGGTATCTTCCCACTGTAGGGAGGGCAGGGCGTGGTCGATGGCGGTGGCGGCTCTGGTACTGTAGGCAATGGCCTTTAGCTGAGCCCGGCCTTCGGTGTATATATGGCTAATGGCGACTAAATCACAGCCCAGCACATGGCACAGCCCCTCAGCGGTGTTTTGCAGCATGGCGTCTAGGTCAGGTTCTTGATGAATGTACCGGGGCAAATCAGCGATAAACTGCCCCACAGACAGGATGTTGGAGTCAGAAGCGCTGAAGCGATCGGTAGGATTCACATGGGTTACATGGGGGATGACTGGGCTTGCTACGGTTGACAGAAGGTGTGTCGTGGTGCCTGACTCTAGCATAGTGCTACCTGGAGTGAGGAGTGAGGCGAATTGTTTAGCGCCTGGGCAGTGATGGCCAGTATGAAGATTGGAAGGTTAGAAGGTTGGAAGGTTCAATCGGGAACCGCTGTAGTGCTCGTAGGTTGGGTGCAGCGGAGCGGAACCCAACAGCAGTAAGCCTTGTTGGGTTTTGCTATCGCGCCACCCAACCTACAGGTTAGCCTTGACTTAGCGTAAGAGTTTGGGTCTTGTTTCTCCATCAGGAAATGCCTGAAAAATAGGGGGGATAACCCTGAGCGATCGCCTAGCTATGATCTACTTAGGGTGGCTAGGGTCGGCAGCAGGGTAGCCACTGAGATGGGGGCGGCGATCTGCCCAGCGGCCATGGATAGGGCATTGCCTAGGCTCGAATCGACGGTAATAATTGGGGTTTGGGGGCTAATCTGGTGCATGCGTTTGGCCATGGCCTCGCCGTTGAAGGTGGGCAAGGTGAGGTCGAGCACCACGGCCCCTAGCTCGGCTCGATGCTGAATAAACAGGGCGATCGCATCGGCCCCCTCTTCGGCCACCAGCACCCGATAGCCATAGCTCGCCAGTACGGCTCGCTGAAGTTCACCTACGGGATTGGCAGCCATCACCAAGAGCACCAGGGCACCAGGGCCTTCTAGCCCGGTCGGCAGAGGGAGCAGATCGGCGGTGTCAACCTTGGCCGGTAGATATACCTCAACGGTGGTGCCCTCCCCGAGCTGGCTGTAGATCTCTAACCAGCCGCCGTAGCCCTTGACCAAGCCCTGGGCGGTAGACAGCCCCAGCCCCGAATGACCGGCCTGGGCGCGGGTGGTAAAAAACGGCTCGCGGCTGCGATCGCACACCGCCGGGGTCATCCCTGGGCCTGTATCGGTCACCGTCACCACCACGTAGGCTCCTGGTGGTGCTTGGGGCGACATTTGGGGCGGCGTCTGAGTAGGTGGCTCTCCCCGCCACCAGACATTGCGGGCTTCGATATGCAGGTTGCCGCCCTCGCCCATGGCCTCAAGGCTGTTGAGGCCGAGGTTCATAAATACCTGGTTAAGCTGAGTAGGGTCGGCCTCCACCGTCCACAGGTGGGGTTGCCGCAGCTGAGAGGTCACGGTGACAGCGGCAGGAGCCATCTCTTGCAGGGTCTGCACCAGTTCGCCCAGCAGGTAGGCCAGCTGAATTTCCCCGCGCTGGCCGCCCCGGCCCTGGGCAAACGACAAGACCTGGTCGACCAAGCTAACCCCCCGATGCACGCTAGTGCTGATGCGGTTGAGCCACTGCTGCTGCTGGCCGTTGAGTGTGGGCTGATTGAGCATTTCCGCCGCCAGCAGAATGGGGGTGAGAATGTCGCTCAGGTCGTGGGCTAGCCCCCCGGCCAGGGTGCCGAGGCTCTCCAGGTGGCGATCGTGCGATCGCTGAGTCTGCGGCACGGGCAGGGACTCGGTCTGGTGGTGGGCAGATAGCTCCGCCTGCACCCGCTGGTACTGCTCTGACTGCTCAATCACTAGCCCCACCTGCACCGCCAGCTGCTGCATCATCTGCACTTCGTCTAGCTGCCAGGGGCGCGGTGCCGTGCCGTGTTGAGCCACCAGTAGCCCCCACAGCTGACGGTTTACCAGCAGCGGCACCACCAGGTTGGCCCGTACCCCCAGGCGTCTGAGCAAGTCTAGGTGGCAGGGGGTGAGATCCGCCTGTTCTACATCGGCCACGGCCTGCACGCGGCCCTGGGTGTAGGCGCTGACCCACTTTTCAGCAAAGCACTCGTCGTAGACCTGCTGCCCTTGCAGCGGTGGGCACCCGGTGGCACAGTCTTCTACCACCACCACGCCGCTCCAGTCGGGCCGAAACTGAAACAAGAACACGCGCTCGACCTGCAACAGCTGCCGCACCTCCGCTACCGTGGTCGGCAGTACCACCTCCAGATCGAGCGCCTGGCGCAGACGCTGGAGCGAGCTAAAAGCCCCGTCCAGCGGAGCGCGGTAGGGCATAGCGGTAGACGCCAGCTGATCAGGGGCCGCCGTTGGCCGCCATCTACTATTTTGAGGGGCCATTCCTAAAGGATGGGGGGCGTGGCCCTGACCGGTGTAGGTACTATCCATGGGTGCCTCACTGAATCTTGAAAAAATGCCCTTGAGAAACCAGCCCTTGGCGTTGTTTCAACCCCTATGTCTACGGTAGATAACCCGGCTAGCCTATGGCATCAGGGATTGTCTGAGTTCTACCCGTAATTTCCCTGAGATCGGGGTCGGCAGTTCAGTCCCCCGTCAGCAGCTTGGTCTAGGGGAATTTCTGGAAAATAAAATATCCCTGGAGAAACGGTTATTGGCCCGGTGCAGAGCGGTTCTAGGCAAGCAATTGCCTAAAAGGTGGGGTCGTGGCCAAAGTCGAGGCAGGTGCCGTCTTGCCAGGTGCGGCCACTCTCTTCACAACTGCTGCGGTCAGCCTTAAAGGGAATACCGGCTGGAGCAGCACCGGGGTTAAACAGCTGGGAGAGATCGGTGGTCGTCAGCTGCAAAGCCGCCAGTAGCAGCACAATACAGGTGCCTATGGCACTGCCTATCACCAGCACATTGAGTGGCGTCCAAACCGGGTGCTGGGCGGCTTCTAGGCGGCGACGCTGGGGCGATCGCGTCTCTGTACCGGCCAGCAGCACCACATAAATTCTCGTCAACCCCAGCGGTATGGATAGCCGCAGGTTAACCCGGTGCTGGCGCGGGGTCAGCGCTACCTGTAGAGCCTCACGCTGGGCGGGGGTAAAGGTCACCGCCACCTCAGGAGCCATGCGAGCCAAAACGTCATCCAACATAATCACGCGGAATTGCTACAACATGCTTGAATATCGTCGTCAGTCCTATTTGTCTGCCCCCGCTCTGTAGGGGCAGCGGCGATGCATCGGGTGGGAGTTGAATGCGGTGTCCCACGCTGAGTTGGCCTGGGCTTGTCTGACTTCAACTGTAGCGATCGCAAGGCTCAGCTCCATCAGCAATACCCTGATTCGAGGAGGCTATTTTCCTGAGATGTAATCGGGTGGCGCACTGGCCACCGCTACATATTCCCCAGTGGTGGGCGGTGCCCATCGTACGGCAGCTACGGCAGCTCAGTTCGCGGCACAAAAATTTCTGCCTGGGGCGAACAACCAAGCGCCTGCGCCATCATTCCAGCATGACCAGCCCGGTACGAATGGCGTAGCGCACCAGTCCGGCGATGTCGTGGATGTCGAGGCGATCCATCAGCTGGGTGCGGTGAGTTTCTACGGTTTTGGTGCTGATGTAGAGGATATCGGCAATGTCTTTGGTGCTTTTGCCCTCGGCGATTAGCTGGAGAATTTCGCGCTGGCGCGGGGTGATCTGATCGAGGGGGTTTTGGTCTTTGCCCAGGCGGCGGACGTAGTCGGTGACCACGTACTTAGATACCGTGGGGCTCAGGTAGGTTTCCCCTCGGGCGATCGCTCGAATCGCCAGGCCGAGTTCTTCAGTGCCACTGTCTTTGAGCAGGTAGCCCATCGCCCCCGATTTCAGCGCCTGGTAGACATATTCTTCGTTAGCATGCATCGACACAATCAGCACCCGCACCTGGGGAAAGTCGCGGGCAATGCGGGCGGTGGCCTCCAGCCCGTTCATCTCGGGCATGGCGATATCCATCAGCACCAGCTGGGGTTTGAGGGTTTCAACCAGATTCAGCGCCTCCCGTCCGTTGTCAGCCTCGCCAATCACCTCTACCCCGTCGAGATCTTCGACCAACGACCGAAACCCGGCCCGCACCAGGGTGTGATTGTCGGCAATAACGAGTTGAATAGTTGACATATATAACCTTGATTGACTGCACCAGAGAGGGAATTTTGCCGGGGAATACTTTGCCAGCCGGGGGTACTTTGCCAGCAGAGCGTTTAAGCGCTAGAGAGAGGCACCCATAAATTAACGCCCGTGCCCTGACCAGGGGCAGAGGTAAAGCTGAGGTGGCCACCGATCAGTAGGCTCCTTTCTTCCATGCCTAGCAGGCCTAGACTCGTGCCGTGGGATTTGGCGTAGCGCAGGGCGTCGATGTCAAACCCAACGCCGTCGTCTTGAATGGTCAGGTGAAGACACTGGGCCGCAACAACCAACGCAATCGTAACGGTTTGGGCCTGGGCGTGGCGGGCAATGTTGGTGAGTGATTCTTGCACAATGCGAAAGCAGGCGGTTTTGATCTGCACTGACAGCTCGGAGAGGTCGGCATCGCAGGTAAACCGTTCGACTAGCCCAGTGCGTTCGGCGTGGCGGCTGACGTACCAGCGCAGGGCGGGCACTAGGCCTAGGTCATCCAGCATGGAGGGGCGCAGGTCGAGGGAGAGATTGCGCACCTGTTGCAGGGCACCGTCAGTAATGGCCACACAGTCGTCGAGCACAGATTTGGCGAGGGCAGGCTCGACCAGGCGCTCAAGGCGGCGGAGGCTGAGTTTAACCGCCGTCAAGGCCTGACCAATTTCGTCGTGGAGCTCGTGGGCCAGCACGCGCCGCTCGGTTTCTTGGGTCTCTAGCAGCTGGCTGGAAAGATCTTTGAGCCGCTGACGATCGGCGGTGACCTGCTCAAACAGGCGGGCGCTCTGAAGGGCGATCGCCAGGTGGTCAGTCACCTCTTGGATCACCTCCTCATCGTCAGCGCGAAAGTGGTCGCGACGGTGGTCAGCCAGGGTGACTTCGCCAATGACGTTGCCATTGACCAATAGGGGGACGGTCATCGCCGATCGCAGATCGGTCGCCAAAAAGCACTGAAAAATCAGCGGCGGGTACTTCAGTTGGGCGATCGACTTCACCCGGCGCATGCGGCAGCGGCCCGCACTCTGGGCAAACACAAAGTCGGCCAGGGGCAGCCGCGTGCCCGCTGGAAACAGGGCGTCATCGGCGGCGTCAGCGATAATTTCGCCCTGCTGGGCCTCGCGGTCAAACAGCGTCACAATGCCCTGGCGGCAGTCGAGCAGCTGGCACAGCAGCTTTAGGGCTGAGCGGGCCACCCCAGGGGGCTGAAACTGGGCCAAAATTGCGCGATCCATCGTGTGGAGCCCCTGGAGTCGCTGGGCGTAGTGGCGCAGCGTTTCGTCGGCCTGTTTGGCGGCGGTAATGTCTTGAATCACCGAAATAAAGTACTTGGGCTGCTGCTGCTCATCGCGCACCAGGGAGACCGTGATCTGCACCCAGACAATGCTCTGGTCTTTGCGCAGGTAGCGCTTTTCCATGGTGTAGTGCTGGCGCTGACCGGCCAGCATCTCATGGACGTAGTCGAGATCGGTGGCCAGATCATCGGGGTGGGTAATGGCTTGAAAGGTGAGGCCCAGCAGCTCGTCGTGGCTATAGCCCACCAGGGTGCAGAGGGTCTGGTTGACCCACAGCCAAGTGCCGTCAGGGGCCATGTGGGCAATGCCCACAGCGGCCTGCTCGAAGGTGGCGCGAAAGCGTTCTTCGCTGTCGCGCAGGTGCTGCTCGGCCCGGCGGCGATCGGTGATATCTTGCACCGTGGCCACAAAAAACTCAATGGCACCGTCGTCTTGGCGCAGGCATTTGACATCGATGGTGGTGTAGATCGTAGCCCCGTCTTTGCGAATAAACCGCTTGTCGAGGGTGTAGCCGTCGGCTTCGCCCCGCAGCACTTGGCTAAACTGGGCCACGTCGGCGGCGAGGTCGTCGGAGTGGGTGAGCTCAGCCCAGGTCATCTGCTGAAGCTCGGCCTGGGAATAGCCCAAAATGTCGCAGAGGCAGTCGTTGATCTGCACCCACCGCTTGGTGGTGGGGCTAGTGATGGCCATGCCAATAAAGGGCAGATCAAAGAACAGCCGCCGGGTGGCTTCCTCCTGCTTGCGATCGCTGACGTCTAGACAGGTGCCGATGTAGCCCACAAAGTTGCCGTTGGTGGCGTAGCGCGGCATGCCGCTGTCGACAATCCAGCGGTACTGGCCATCGTAGCGGCGCAGGCGATACTCCATGGAGAACGGCTGGCGGGCTGCAAAGGCCGTGGTATAGGTGTCGAGGCACCGGGCCAGGTCGTCGGGGTGGACGCCCTCGACCCAGCCGTTGCCCAGTTCTTCAGGGAGCTGGCGTCCCCGAAAGGTGAGCCAGGGATCATTGAAGTAGACGCATAGACCGTCGGTGCCCGCCATCCACACCAGGGCAGGGGAGGCATTGGCAATGGTCGAAAACAAATGCTCTGACTCCCGCAGCGCCTGCTCCGCCCGCTTGCGCTGGGTAATGTCGCGGGTGACGGACAGGTGCAGCGGTTGCTCCGTAATCTCGTCAACCAGGGGCGTGGCGTGGCTCTCAACCCAGTGGCGATCGCCTCGACGGTTAATGATCTCATACTCCAGCGAGCTCTTTTCACCCGCGCAAATCCGCTGGTGAAAGGCCCAATAGGCCTCTTGCCACTCGGGGGCAACCAGAGGTTGCATCGGCTGCCCCAGCAGTTGGCTGGCCTCGCTTACCCCCAGCAAAGCCAGGCCCGCAAGATTGACAAACTGAATCTGCCCAGCCGAATTCATTACTTTGACGCAGGCGGGTTCGGTGTCAAAGATCGTTTGCAGGTAGTCGCGGTGACGCTGTAGGGCCAGCTCGGCCTGCTGCCGCTGGGCCGACTCTTGGCGCAGCTTTTCGTTGACGGCCTGGAGGTCTTCGAGCCGCTGGTGGGCCTCGGTCTTGAGACCCAGGTTGCTCGATCGCAGCATCGACTCAGCTTTATAACGCTGGGTAATATCGTAGAGGGTCATGATCGCCCCCTGCACCTCACCCCCAGGCCCGGTGAGCGGTTGCCCGCCCGCCAGCACCACGTAGCGATCGCCCTGGGGGTGCACAATAGCCAGCTCTAGGTCGTGCACGGCTTCCCCCGCTAGGGCCAGCCACAGGGGCAGGTCATCAGGAGGCAGCGGGACGCGGATACCGGGGCGATAGAAGGCCACCGCATCAAGGGTGATGGGAGTATTCGCCTCGGGCAACAGCAGCCGACGGGCCGCCCGGTTCATCACCGTAATGGCCCGCTGGCGATCGCAGATCACGACCCCCGCCTCTATGCCATCGACTGTGGCCTCCAGATCAATAGCGCCCAGATAAGGATTGTCTAGATCGCCCTGGCCCTGGGCAATCTGTATTTGGGATCGCCCAGCACTAGCCCTTTGGGGCAAATGACCCGTGGCTCGCAGGCTGCGGTTAGAACGGTTACCAGGGTTGAAATGGGCCATGAAGCATGCCTTCTGAAAGGGCTGCCCAGGGCAGGGGGGCATACTTCTAGAGTGCCTAACTCAAAAATTTTCTATAGGGACGCGGGCAAACCGTTAACAACGTTCACAGGGCTTCACACAGCAACCGCCGCCCAGGCTAAAGGGCTTCAGCTAAAACCCCTGGGCTAAAGTTCAGCATCTGTTCTCGTTAAACTCAGCATTGGCCTGATGCCGCCGTTTCCTCACCTTCATTACCCTTGAAGGGTAATGAATTCTAGGTCGAACCATGCCACTGGCCTATTGGCGCAACGACTATAACACCGGCTAAGAAACCATCGACCAACAGCATCAGCACCTGTTTGCAATTATCAACCCCAGCGATCGCACTCTCGCTTTACCCTGCGCCACCCCTGCCAGTTGCGCACCGCCACTGCCACCTGGCAGGGCTATAGTTTAGATATGTCGGAGGGGGGCGCAGCCCTATCTCTACAACCGGCCCCCGGCAACCCCGCTTTACCCTCCCCAGGCCGAGCTTGGGGCCGAGCTTTGGATTGATGCGCACCGCCCTTTACGGGTGCGCCTGTGATAGCGACAGCAAAACCCCACCGGAGCTTGGGCCGCCGGGGTGCAGTTTGAGGGTGTCTCCCTGGCCGATCTGCGATCGCTCGTCATCCTGCTCTACTGCCAACCGGGCCAGTGGGCTGAGCTGGCGATTCCAGAGCATGGGACGGCCTGGGCCTGGCTGCGATCGCTGTTTCGTCTCTACGCTGTGACCGACACTCGCTAGTTCTGCCGCGCTGTTAGCCCCTTCTAGCTTCGGTTCACCCCGTCCCAGACGATGTCAGCTAACTCAATCTCTCCCCAGGTTGAAAGGCCTAACCTCACCATGAAACCCGCGATCTTGCCCCCCAACGAGCCCCAGCGTTTGCAGTGTCTGCAGAACTACCACATTCTCGATACCGCCCCCACCGATGGCTTTGACACGCTAACGGAGTTGGCCGCCCTGGTGTGCCACACCCCCATCGCCCTGGTCAGCCTGGTGGATGAACACCGCCAGTGGTTTAAAGCGCGGGTGGGGCTGACTGCCAGCGAAACCCCCAGAGACCTGGCCTTTTGCGCCCACGCTATTCTCCAGTCAGAGCTGTTTGTCGTGGCCGACACCTGGCTCGACGAACGGTTTTGCGATCACCCGCTGGTGCTGGGGGCACCCCACATTCGGTTTTATGCCGGCATGCCGTTGGTCACCGCCGACGGCATGGCCCTGGGCACCCTCTGCGTGATTGACCAGCAGCCGCGCACCCTCGACCCCCTCCAGCAGCAGACGCTCAGGGTTTTGGCCAAGCAGGTGGTCGCTCAGATGGAGCTACACCGCCAGCTGGAAGAGCGCCATCAGGCCGAGGTCGAACGCCAGCGCCTTGACGAAATTCTGCGTCTGCAAGAGCGGGCGATCGCCGCTAGCCGCAACGGCATTGTCATTACCGATGCCCGCCTGCCCGATAATCCCGTCATCTATGTCAACCCTTCCTTTGAGCGCATAACAGGCTATACCGCCGCGGAGGTGCTGGGGCGCAACTGCCGGTTCTTGCAGCAGGACGACCACGATCAACCCGCCCTAGAGCCGCTGAGACAGGCGATCGCGGCGGGGCAAGACTGCACGGTGGATATGATCAACTATCGCAAAGACGGAGAAAAGTTCTGGAATCATCTCAGCATTGCTCCCATTCGCGACCCAGAGGGGCACTTGACCCATTTTGTTGGTATTCAGACCGACATCAGCGATCGCAAACAGAGCGAGACCCAGCTGCACCAGCACGTTGCCGCCCTAGAGCAAGCTCGTCAGACGGCTGAGGCCGCCAATCACGCTAAGGGCGATTTCCTGGCAATGATGAGCCATGAAATTCGCACGCCCCTGAATGCGGTGATCGGCATGACTGGGCTGCTGCTCGACACCCCCCTGACCGAGCAGCAGCGCGACTTTGTGGAGACGACGCGCACCGCCGGCGACACCCTGCTCACCATCATCAACGAAATTCTCGACTTTTCTAAGATTGAGTCAGGCAAGCTAGATCTAGAGACCCAGCCCTTTAACCTGCGCACCTGCCTAGAAGAAGCCCTGGATCTACTCTCCGCTAAGGCCACCGAAAAAAATCTTGAGCTGGCCTACCTGATTCCACCCACCCTGCCCTTACAGCTGCTGGGAGACGTCAGTCGGCTGCGGCAGGTCTTGGTAAACCTGATCAACAATGCAATCAAATTTACCGCCGAGGGCGAGGTGGTGGTCTCGGTGGCAGCGGTTGCTCCGCCTGAGGCGGCCGAGGGCCGCATTACCCTCAAAGTGGCCGTTCAAGATACCGGCATTGGCATCCCCGCCGATCGCCTAGATCGGCTGTTTCAGCCCTTCAGCCAGGTCGATGCCTCTACAACCCGAAAGTTTGGGGGCACCGGCCTGGGCCTCGCCATCAGCAAACGGCTGTGCGAGCTGATGGGGGGTACCCTCTGGGTTGAGAGCACAGAGGGGCAAGGGTCTACGTTTTACTTCACCCTCCAGCTAGAGATCGATCCTCACCCGCCTCAGACTGCGGCCACGGCTCCAGACAGTCTCCAGGGACGGCGGATTTTGGTGGTTGACGACAATGCCACCAACCGCCAAATTTTGGAGCTGCAGCTGCGGGCTTGGGGGGTAGAGGTAGTGACCTTGCCCTCTGGAGCGGCGGCCCTGGCCTATCTAGAGCAAAACCACCCCTGCGATTTGGCCATTTTAGACATGCAAATGCCCGAAATGGACGGGCTCACCCTGGCCCAAACCCTACGCCAACGGTGGCCTCACCGGACGTTGCCCCTCGTTATGCTGACCTCCTTGGGATGGAGCCAGACTACCCCTGAGCAAAGTCTGTTTGCGGCCTCTTTAACCAAGCCGGTTAAAGAGGCATACCTGAGAACGGCCCTGGCCTCGGCTTTGGCGGGGCAGCGGCAGCCGGTTAGAATGCCGCCGAGCCCCCGCCCCACCGACTTCGATGCCCATCTGGCGCAGCGCTTCCCCCAGCGCATTTTGCTGGCCGAAGACAACATTGTTAACCAAAAGGTTGCCCTACAAATTTTGCAGCGCCTGGGCTACCGAGCTGACCTAGCGGCCAATGGGCTAGAAGTACTGGCAGCCCTGGCTCAGCAGCCCTACGATCTAGTGCTGTTGGATGTGCAAATGCCCGAGATGGATGGGCTGCAAGCGACTCGCCAGATCCACCGCATTTGGCCCCACGACCGGCCCTATCTGGTGGCGATGACGGCTAACGCCATGCAGGGCGATCGCACCCTCTGTCTGCAAGCGGGCATGGATGACTACATCAGCAAGCCCATTCGGCTAGAGGAACTGGTGCGAGTGCTGAGTCGAGCAGGGGATGCGCCATTGGCCCCATCGGCAGTCAGCTCAGCACCCGCCCTTGACCTGGCCGCCCTGAGAGAGTTCGCCGCCACCCTCGGCAACGACAGTTCCGACTTTTTTGACGAGCTGGTGGGGGCTTATCTGACTAGCACCGACGAGCTGTTGGCGGCTATGAAAAAGGCCTGCCACCCCCTAGACCGGCGCGCCCTACACCACGTGGGCCACACGCTTAAATCGAGCAGCGCTACCGTCAGCGCCACTGAACTGGCCAGCCTCTGCCGACTGCTAGAGGCGGAGGCAGACCAGGCTCCCCTCGATGAACTGGTCAGTCGGGTAGATGCGATCGCGATCGCCGTGGCCCAGGTCACCGCGCTTTTACAAAGCACGTTGGAAAACTAGGAGGGAGGTCCTATGCTAGCCAAACCCAATTCTGCGCTCATTCTAGTAGCCGACGACGATGCCTTTGTGCGCCACATGCTGACCCGCTACCTAAGAAAAGAAGGATACACCGTGGTCGAAGCCGCCAATGGCGACGAGGCGGTGTCGCTCTACTTCCGCCATGCGCCCGACCTGATTTTGCTGGATGTACTGATGCCGGTCATGGACGGATTTCAGGTCTGCCAGCGCCTGCATACCTTAACGGCAGGTCACCTGCCGCCAATTCTGATGGTGACAGGGCTAGAGGACGAAAAATCTGTCGATGAGGCGTTTGAGATTGGCGTCGTTGACTATGTGACTAAGCCCATTCACTGGGCGGTGCTGCGTCAGCGGGTGCAGCGTCTAATTGCCCAGCACCGCCTAGAACTCGAGCTGCGCGAAGCCAACCACCAGCTGCGGCAGCTCACCCTCATGGATGGCCTGACGCAGATCGCCAACCGTCGCTACTTTGACGAATGTCTGCGGCAGGAGTGGGGCCGTAGCCTGCGCGAGCAGACCCCCCTGTCGCTGATTATCTGTGATATCGACTACTTCAAACTCTATAACGACCACTATGGGCACCCGGCGGGCGATCGCTGCCTTCAGCAGGTGGCCCAAGCCCTCACCCAGAGCATTCACCGCCCTAGCGATTTCGTCAGCCGCTACGGCGGCGAAGAATTTGCGGTGATTTTGCCCAATACGCCCCTACCTGGGGCCATCGAGGTCGGCAATCGCCTGGTCAGACAAACGCAGACCCTAGCGATACCCCACGTCCACTCCCCCATCGCTGACGTGGTTACCCTCAGCTGTGGGGGCGCTAGCCTCACACCCTTAGCCAGCTACCTACCGTCAGATCTGGTCTCAACTGCCGATCAGGCCCTATATCAAGCTAAAAACGACGGGCGAAATCAGTTTCATGCTTTTGCAGCGATGCCCTCTATCCCCTGCGTTTGAATGTAAGCATTCCCTAAGATTGGGGTAGCCCCGATTGCAGTCTCAGCAATGGCATCCCCCTTTCCAGGCATAGATTCTTACTTAGAACAAGCCAAGAAAAAGCCATCTTTTGGGCCGCCTAGGCCACATTAAAGCGGGTGATCGGACTCGAACCGACGACATTCAGCTTGGGAAGCTGACGTTCTACCACTGAACTACACCCGCAGGAATACCGCTGAGCAAGTGATTTTGCCGACGGGGTTTCATTATACGATTATTTGCTCAAGGTATATTCCTTTTTCAAAGTTTCTAACCTACAGAGTCTACTGGAACTAGGGGAAATACAGTTAAAGCGATCCAATAAGGTGGCGATCGCTCTATTCAGCTAGGCAGTACAGATTGACGACGCTAGCACCCACTAGGCCGGTAGGCTGGAGGTAGCCACCCAGTGCTGCGATCGCCATGGTTTTGAGAGCAGCACCAGAGCGGTAAAAACCAGCTCCATCGCTAGATCCAGAAAGGTGGTTGCAGGCGGTGGACAAGCTGCCAGCGAAGCAACCCCTCCTAGCGGGCGTCACTCGACAGCTGGTTAACGACGAGATAGGTTACGAAATATTGATTTTTCCGTTATGGATTAGAACCTTACAACCTTGGAATCGCCCGGTTTATCAAGGAAATCGGTTCCTCAACCCGTCCTAAGGGGCTAAGCTCATGCTCTTTACTGATTCGAATCACACCCCTGAATGGGGAAGGTTTGGTCTAATAGCAAGATATGTATTGCGTGAGCTTGTTCACCCCGTCGTCACTGCTCTCTCACGCCAACGGCTCGACTCTAAAAAGGCAGGTCTTGGGAATGTTTAACGCCACCGAAATCCTCATCAGTGACTTTGTCGAAAAGCTGCGGGTGGGTTACCACCGCACCTACGGCGGCCAAAACCCAGACTACGAAGACATCATTGCCTGGGCGGGCAGCATGGCGCTTGAGAACATCGCCAACAGTGACGCGCTCTACCACAACGTTGAGCACACGGTTTTAGTTGCCCTAGTCGGCCAAGAGATTCTGCGGGGCAAGCACATTCGCGAAGGCGGCGTTACCTGCAAAGACTGGATGCACTTCATCATTTCCCTCGTCTGCCACGACATTGGCTACGTAAAAGGGGTTTGCCGCAGTGACCAAGACCGCAACAACCTCTACTCCACGGGCCAGGGCGACGAGATGGTCATGCTTCAGCCCGGTGCCTCCGACGCCTCCCTTACCCCCTACCACGTCGATCGGGGCAAGCGCTTTATTGAAGAACGCTTCGGCGGCAACCCGGTGATTGAAGCCGAAGCGATCAAGCGCAACATCGAGCTCACCCGCTTCCCCGTGCCCAAGGAAGAAGACCACCAAGATACCCAGCACTTTCCTGGCCTGGTGCGGGCGGCCGACCTGATCGGCCAGCTCAGCGACCCCCGCTACTTAAAGAAAATTGGGGCGCTATATTACGAGTTTGAAGAAACCGGCCAAAATAAGTACCTCAAATACGATCACCCCGGCGATCTGCGGGCCAACTACCCCAAGTTCTACTGGAATGTGGTGCATCCTTACATCCAAGACGGGCTGCGCTATCTGTCGCTCACCCAAGAAGGTAAGCAAATAATTGCTAACCTCTATTCAAATGTGTTTATGGTGGAGAACGAGCAAACCGTAATCCACACCTAGTACCGTCTATGACCTGGTGGCGCAAGCTAAGAACGAATCGTTTGGCCCAGCTTGGGGCGATCCTGCTGATCGCCCTCTATGTCGTGGCCTTGGGGGCTGACTTTTTTGCGCCCTACAGCCCCTACGAGTCTCAGCTCAATGGGTCGCTGCTGCCGCCTACCCAGGTGTACTGGCGCGACGGCGAAACGGGGCGATTCTTTCCCCACGTTTACCCCACCACCCAGGGGCCGGTAGATATCAACACAGGGGAACGCAAGATTGTCGTCGATCGCACTCAACCCTCTGCCCTGCGAATTTTTCACCGCAACGATGAGGGACGGCTGACCCTGTTTGATACCGCTGGCCCCGCTCGCATTAACCTGCTGGGGACCGATGAGCAGGCCCGCGACCAGTTCAGTCGGTTAATCCACGGCAGCCGGGTTAGCCTCAGTGTGGGGCTAATCGGTATTGCTATTTCCTTTCCGCTGGGCATGCTGGTGGGCGGCATGGCTGGGTACTTTGGCGGCGCAGTCGATGCGGTGCTGATGCGCCTGGTGGAGGTGTTGATGACCATCCCCAGCATTTATCTGCTGGTGGCCCTGGCGGCGGTGCTGCCGGCGGGCATCTCTAGCACCCAGCGCTTTTTGCTGATTGTGCTGATTACGTCGCTGGTGGGCTGGGCGGGGCTGGCGCGGGTGATTCGCGGCCAGGTGCTGTCGATCAAAGAGCAGGAGTTTGTGCAGGCCAGCCGGGTGATGGGGGGGCGATCGCTCTACATCATTACCCGCCATATTCTGCCCCAAACCGCCACCTACGGTATTATCGCCGCCACCCTGGCGATTCCGGGTTTTATTTTGGCCGAGGCGGTGCTGAGCTTTATTGGCCTGGGCATTCAGCAGCCCGACGCCTCCTGGGGCAATATGCTCACCCTGGCGACGAATGCGTCTATTCTCGTGCTTCAGCCCTGGCTGGTGTGGCCCCCAGCCATTCTAATTGTGGTGACGTCTTTGGCGTTTAACCTGCTAGGCGACGGCCTCCGCGATGCTCTAGATCCACGAACGTTGAAGCAGTAGCTAGGTCTAATCAGCTAGGTTGCCAACGGCTCGGCCACACTGATGCTGGCCCTGCTGAATCGGCTTTTAGTTGAACGGCCTAAAATCTAGGGGCGAAGCAACACATTAGGATTAGCCTCTGCATGGTCGTTTGGCAACTGGTTGAGTGGGCGATCGCCACGCTAGCCGCGATCGCCCTGTTTCTAAGCCTCTGGATTGTCGTTCCGGCACCAACCTTTTTTCTGTTGCCCTTAGGCGTCGGAGCCCCAGAGGTCAGCCCATTTTTGCTGCTCGGTCAGGGGATAGTGCTGGCGCTGGCGCTGGTGCTACGAAGAGCAAAGGTAAAAAATCGGGGGCGATCGCGTGGTTTTGTGTGGCTCCTCACCCTAGGATTCAGTTCCACTGGCCTAGTACTGAGCAGCCTGCCCCTGCTGCAACTGCCTGCTACAGTGCGGCGGGCCGAGACCGAAATGCAAGGGGCTTTGGGCGCAAACTACAGCAGCCAAATTCCGGCTCAGGTGCAGCCCTTGCTGCGATCGCGCCCCTTTGTCCTGAAGGATTTAGTTTGGGGACTGCCAGAGCCTGAAATCGTACCGCAGCGCCAGACCGTCCTAACCCCAGACGGTGCCACTTTGGCCTTGGATATCTATCAGCCGCCTCAATACTCCGTCCAGCCCAATCTGCACCCTGCGATCGTCAGCATTTACGGCGGTGCCTGGCAGCGCGGAGAACCCGCCGCAACGGCGCGGTTCAGCGTCTACATGGCGGCCCAGGGCTATACGGTTGTGGCCATCGACTATCGCCACGCGCCTGAGTTCCGTTTCCCCACCCAGCTTGAGGATGTGCGGACAGCCCTGGCATGGGTGGGCGATCGCGCCCCAGACTACGGCATTGACCTCAATCGTATTGCCGTGGTGGGATGGTCTGCCGGAGCCCATTTAGCCATGCTAGCCGCCTTCGAACCTGAGGGACTTCCCGTCCAAGCGGTGGTCAATTACTACGGCCCGGTCAATCTGTCGGCGGGCTACTACGACCCACCAGTGCCCGACCCCATCGACACCCGTGCTGTTCTAGAAACTTTTTTGGGTAGTTCCCCCTCGCAGTTGCCCAAGCTTTATCAGCAAGCTTCACCAATTTTCTCGGTTAGGCCAGGACTGCCGCCAACGCTGCTGATTTACGGGCAGCGCGACCATGTGGTGAAACCCAGCTACGGTCAGCAGCTGTACGAACAACTCCAGATGAGCGGTAATTCGGTGGCCTTAATCGCCATCCCCTGGGCCGAACATGCCTTTGATGCCGTATTTCGCGGCCCCAGCAACCAAATTGCCCTGTACTATACGGAGCGGTTTGTGGCCTGGGCGCTGCGTCCTAACCCATAGCCTTGCATCCCCCACCCATTTCTTCTGGGGCCGTAAGGCAGTAGCCTGAAGGTAGCGGCTTTATCAGGAGAAAGGCTCGATGGAGACCATAGCATCGATGCGGCCAATCCGATGGGTTTTGATGGCCTTGCTTTGCCTGTCGCTGCTGGGGTGTGGGCTAATCAACCCCAGTCCGCCCAGGGCAGTAGTTGAAGGTGCGATCGCCCAAAAACTTTCCCAAACCCAGGCCGTTCTCTACCGCCAGTTTGCCGCTGCCCCCACTGAGCGAGCCCAGGTGGGCCACATCCGTATTACCGACCACCACTGGACTGAGATTGCTGGGCAGCCCACGGTAGAAGTTGCGGGTACCTATCACCTCAAAGGGGGTAACTTAACCAGCGCCCAGCGGCACCAGACACGAGATTTTGACGTTTATCTACAGCGGGGTGCGACCAAAGATCAGTGGCTGCTGCTAGAGCCAATTCCCAACCAGTCTAGCGATGCCCTGCGGTGGCAAGCCATCCCGCTGCTAACTGCCGCAGACAGCGGGTCTGCAAAACCAGGCTAACCCTTAGATGATAGCGCTAGTATTCGCATCAACCGACGCTGCTGTCCGCTGGTAGGCATCTCCAGTAAACAGTTGGTAGAGTTTCTCAACTTCTGTCAAAGCGTTAAACTCCTGACCTTACCTCGAAAAAGTGGACATTCCCGAAGAGTCGACAACGAAGGAGAATGTTCAGATGACCCAAAAACCGCGAAGGACATTTACAGACGAGCAAAAAGCAGAGGCTGTTCGCATTGTGGGCCAATCGGGTAAACCGGTCAGCCAGGTGGCTCAAGAGATGGGTTTGACCGAAAGTGCGCTACGCAAGTGGGTGAAACAAGCCCAAGTTGATCGCTGCAGTGACACCGAAGGGGCATTGACCTCTGCTGAACGTCAAGAATTAACTGCGCTGCGTCGAGACCTAAAACGGGTGCGTATGGAGCGCGATTTCTTAAAAAAAGCCGCGACCTTCTTTGCTCGGGAAAGCTCAGATCCTATGAGCTAATCCAGCGGGAGAAGGTCAATTTTCCGATTGCCCTGATGTGCCGAGTCTTGAAGCAGTCCAGGAGTGGCTATTATGCCTGGTGCAACCGTCTCGCTTCCCGTAGAACCCAGGAGAATGCGATCTTGTCTGACCAGATTCAACAGATTTATGATACCAGCCGCCAAAGCTATGGGTCCCCTAGGATTCAGGCGGCCCTGGTGGCTCAGGGCTTGACGATCAGCCGCCAACGGGTGGTGCGGTTGATGGCTAAACTCGGTATCAACGCTCAGCTTCAGCGTAAATTCCAAGTGACAACCGATTCTAAGCAGGCACTGGTCTGTTAAGAGTAGCCCAATCAAATAATCATCCATTATGGCATGAGAGACCTGTGTTGTTCTTCCCCTGAGATGATGGATGTTGCCTCTGTAGTATTAACCAATAGCCTCAAGGTGTTGTTGAAAGACACCTCGACCCGGCTGAAAGGAACAGAGC
>QBLT01000056.1 GCA_003249105.1 Leptolyngbya sp.
CAACACCATCTGGCCATGACCCTGCTCACCCTCAACGTTCTGGCGTTCTTGTTTCATACCGTCTTGCATCTCGTTGAGGCCTCCTACCCGCGAATCCGACAGCAGCGAGGTACCCGCAAGGGCTTCTTTCAAGACCTTCAGACCCTAACGAAGTATCTGCTCTTTGACTCCTGGCAGCATCTGATTGACTGCATGCTCGACGAGTCGACGCCAGCGACCACAGGTAATACATCCTAACTATTTTTGAATTTATAATTGCTGTCGACGGCTGCCGGGTCTTGCTTGATGTTCTGCGGACGCGGGGCTTTCAGTTTGGCACCTAAGCGATAACGCACCGTTTTATGCACCGTCTTGTAGGGAATCGGCTCACCACTCTGGGCTTCCAGCCACTGCTGCACCTCGCCATAACTGGCAAAGCCTTCGGGTGAATCCAGGCGCGCTTTGAGTTTTTCCAGGAGCTCGCCGTCGATGCGAGGGGCTTTACCGGGGGCTGTTCGTTCCTCTAGCAGGCCAGCTAACCCCTCTTCTCGATACCGTCTCAGCCAGCGCGTAATCGTCGATGGGGAGCGCCCCAGCAGCCTCAAACGCTCCGCTTGAGCGGCACTTCGGGCTTGGCGCAGGCTTTTGAGGAGGTAGTCTGCACTTTCATGAACCTCTAACTTCAGCGGACGAGCCATCCTGCATGCTTGAATCCACTACTCCTCTATTCTGCCTTGCCTCATAGGGAATCGGTATAAGTCACGAGAGCAAAATCAACTCCTATCGTTAAGAAACGCATCAAGACTATCGGCTAAATTTTGCCCTTGGGCAGTCTGAAACTAGGCCACAGTTTGGAATCGTAGTTTTCTCTCGCAGGAAGGTTTGCCATGACATCTATAGATACGTTTCCGATTAAAGAAATCACGGTGAGTCGGCAGTCTCCGGGAGAAGAGCGCCAGGCAGCCCTACACCAAATCTACGCTCAGGTGCTCGAACGACAGCCCTATGGATTTGAGCGCAAACAGCTCGCCAAAATTGAGGCCGAGTTCTTGCGGAATAAAATTGGCGTCAAACGGTTTTTGCGCGAGCTGGGCCATTCTGAGGTGTATCTCAATGAGTTTTACTACAATTCTTCTAACCTAAAATTTATTGAGCTGTGCTTCAAACACTTTATTGGTCGCGCGCCCAGCGACCAGACAGAAATGCGTCGCTACTGCGACATATTGATGCGGCAGGGTGTTAAAGCCATGATTACGGCTCTGCTTGACTCCGAAGATTACAGTAAGCATTTTGGCTGCTTTACTGTGCCCCACGCCTGGGCTGAAGGTAGCTATCCATCGCCAAGAACATTTTGGGAAACTGAGGTGCTGCTGCATGAGCTGCACGGGCGGCGCGGCTGGATCGTGCCCACAATGACCTGGCACAATCTTCAGCTCAACTGCGATGGTGGTAGCTGTAGTTTGCCTTTGCCGGGGACATCAATGCATTCCAGCCAGCCTCTGCGGACAGCGATAGCTACGGGAGCCGTGTCGGGAGCGGAGGCGCTGCATCAGGTTCTGAGCACGATGGGACCCCAAGATTTAGAAGTGTTTGCCGCAACCCTCTCTGCCACTGAGCGCGATAAGCTGCGACACTTGCTGATGCAGCCTGCCCAGTAGGTCGTTACGCCAGCTAAATCATTTCAGCGGTACAGCTCAAGGCGGCGGGTTCGAGCTGATCAGGGGATTCAGACTCGCCCTGGGCTGTCTAGATTGTGAGGCGGGCAAATTTTTTCTTGCCCACCTGCACGACTTTACCGATGAGGTCATCAGGGCTGACAAATTCTTGATTGGGGTCGGTCACTTTCTCTCCATCGAGCTTTACCGCACCCCCTTGAATTTGGCGGCGGGCTTCACTGCTGCTGGCGCACAGCGGTGTAGACCCCACCAGATAGAACAGCTTGGCCGGAAAATTGATTTGGGCTAGGGAAAACTCGGGCACCCCGGCGGCTGGTTCACCAGTGCCTTGAACCAGGCTGATGGCAGCCTGCTGGGCCTGCTGAGCCGCTGCTTCGCCGTGGAACTGGCGGGTGACCTCTAGGGCCAGCATCTTTTGGCGATCGCGCGGGTTCTCCGGCAGAGTATCGAGCGCAAAGGGCGTCAGCAGCTCAAAGTAATCGCGAATCAGGGCATCGGGCACCTTTTCGAGCTTGGAGTACATGCTCAGGGGATCTTCCTGGAGCCCCACATAGTTGCCCAAAGATTTCGACATTTTTTGGCTGCCGTCGGTGCCCAACAGCAGCGGCACGAGCAGGCCAAACTGGGGCAGCAGGCCAAAGTGACGCTGCAAATCGCGACCGACGGCAATGTTGAATTTTTGGTCGGTACCGCCTAGCTCCACATCGGACTGCACCGCCACTGAGTCATAGCCCTGCATCAGCGGGTAGAGAAACTCGTGGAGAAACACCGGATCGCCCTTGCCGTAGCGCTCGGAGAACCCTTCCTTAGCTAGCATCTGCCCTACGGTCATGGTGCTGAGCAGATCAAGAATTTTGCCCAGGTCGAGGGATGACAGCCATTCGGAGTTGTAGCGCACCTCTAGCCGACCGGGGGTGTCGAAATCGAGAATGGGGCGCACCTGCTCCAGGTAGGTCTCGGCGTTGGTCTTCACGTCCGCTTCTGTAAGCTGGCGGCGTACCTCCGACTTGCCGGTGGGGTCGCCAATGCGGGCGGTGAAGTCGCCAATAATCAGCACGGCAGTGTGGCCGGCATCCTGAAAAGCCCGCAGCTTGCGCACCGGAATGCTGTGACCCAGGTGAATTTCGGCCCCGGTGGGGTCGATGCCCAGCTTGACCCGCAGGGGGCGATCGCATTTCAGCAGCCGCTGGGTCAGGTTTTGCTCTGGGTCGCTGGAGTCGATCTGGTGGGGAAAGACCTCGCTGATACCCCGATAAATGCTCTCAAATTCAGCCGGGGAGGAGCTGGGGTTAGCCTGGGTCATAGTGACGGAGTTCATGGGGTAGGGACGGCGGGTTGGTGTTGCCCAGGGGCCAGAGAAAACAGGTCTAGCACACTAAAGCTACTGACTGATAAGGTGTGGCAAAAGTGGCCCTTAGCTTCTCCTTATAACCATCTGTAAGGCTAGGATAGGCTTGCCTGCGATCGCCCTCAAGCGGTCTTTAGAGCCTCGCTGGCGCTCACTTATCTAGAGGGTCATTATAATGGCCTAACCGTCATCTACCGACGAGCATCTACGCCCCACCCCGCAGCGCTTTACCGCTCACCACGCCCCGTCGTTTTATAAGCAGCCTTTAAGAGCCAACGTGTCAACCAACACCATTCGCCACAAAAGCCGATCTCAGCCTCAGCCCCTGCGCCGAGCCCCCAACGCGCTGAAGTACGTTCAAGACGTGGGGCAGGTAGCGGCGGCAGCCCTGCTCGGCACCACCATGATCGCCAGCTCGGTGCTGGCGGGTGGGCTGGTGGGGCTGGCCATCAGCTTTCGCAACCTGCCCGATGTGCGGGTACTGCGCAACTATGTGCCCAGCGAGACTAGCTACATCTATGACATCAACGGCACCCTGCTCTACAGCCTCCACGACGAGGCGAATCGCGAAGTCATCGACCTCGACGAAATGTCGCCCCACCTCAAGCGGGCTGTGCTAGCGGTAGAAGACAGCTATTTTTACTCCCACAACGGCATCAATCCCAGCAGCGTGGGCCGGGCCTTGCTGGCCAACGTACAAGCTGGGGGCACGGTAGAAGGTGGCTCGACTATCACCATGCAGCTGGTGAAAAACCTGTTTCTCACCCCTGAGCGGGCCGTCAGCCGCAAAGTGGCGGAGGCCGTGTTGGCCCTGCGCCTAGAGCAAATCTTCAGCAAAGACGAAATTCTGGAGATGTACCTCAACCAGGTCTACTGGGGCCACAACAATTACGGGGTCGAAACCGCTGCCCAGAGCTACTTTAATAAGTCAGCCAGAGACCTCACCCTACCCGAAGCCGCTGTGATGGCGGGCCTGATTCAGGCCCCTGAGAGCTACAGCCCCTTCCACAACTACGAAGCCACCAAGGAGCGCCAGGCCGTCGTGCTTAACCGCATGCGCCAGCTGGGCTGGCTCACCCCCGAAGAAGAGGTGGCCGCCAGGGATGCACCCTTGCTGGTGGGCGAAGTGAAATCCTTCCGCAGCAGCATTTCTCCCTACGTGACCGAGGCGGCGGTTCAGGAGTTAAAGCAGCGCTTTGGCAACGAGGCGGTAGTGAAGGGCGGTATGCGTGTGCAAACTACCGTTGACCTCAATATGCAGCGCATGGCTGAGGCTACGGTGCAGCGGCACAACGCTCGCATTCGCCACATTGCCGACCAGATGGCGTTGGTGTCCATCGATCCCCGCACCCATTTTGTCAAGGCGATGGTGGGCGGGGTCGACTATCAATCCAGCCAGTTCAACCGGGTAACTCAGGCGTACCGGCAGCCGGGGTCAGCGTTTAAGCCGTTTGTGTACTATGTGGCTTTTGCGACGGGGCGCTATACCCCAGCCAGCAGCATTGCCGACACGCCGGTCAGCTATCCTGACGGCTATCGCTACTACAGCCCCAAAAACTACGACAGCACCTTTATGGGCAATATTCCCATTCGTACGGCGCTGGAAACCTCGCGCAACGTGCCAGCGGTGAAGCTGGGCCAGGCGGTGGGAGTGAACCAAATTATTGAGCTGTGTCGCACCCTCGGTATTGACAGCCCCATGCAGCCGGTCACCTCGCTGCCCCTGGGTGCCGTAGATCTGACCCCCATGGAAATGGCTGGGGCCTACGCCACCTTTGCCAGTAACGGCTGGCACTCTGAGCCGACCTTTATTGTGCAGGTGAGCGACAGCAGCGGCAATGTGCTACTCGATAACACCCCCCAGCCGCAGCTGGTGCTTGACCCCTGGGCGGCTGCCTCGCTGACTGACGTTTTGCAGGGGGTAATTGCGCGGGGAACCGGCAAAGCGGCTCAGATTGGGCGACCAGCGGCGGGTAAAACGGGCACCACTGATTCCCAACGGGACGTGTGGTTTGTGGGTTATGTCCCCCAACTTTCGACCGCCGTGTGGATTGGCAACGATGACTACTCGCCGATGCGCTCTGGCGCTACGGGCGGTACCTACGCTGCGCCAGTGTGGCGAGACTTTATGCAGCAGGCCCTGGCCAACACGCCAGCCGAAAATTTCAAGCGACCTTCGGAATTTGTGCAGCCCTAGGGACAGCTAGAGGTTGGCTTCATCGATTTGGGCAAGGACGCGATCGCGAAATTCCGGGTCGCTGTTGGCCAGCCCCAGCAGTTCCCAGTAGGCCGAGAGGGTGAGCCCGTTGGCCTGAATCAGGTCGAGGGCGGCAGCCTGAATCTCCTGCTGCATCTGGCGTGATTCGGTGTCGGTTTCGGCCCGCTGCAAACCGAGTTCGCGCGACTCGATCAGCTTGACGACAGCCATATAGGCGTTGACGAAGCGGCTGACGGTTTCTGAAGGAATGTCGTTAGCGTCGGGCTGGCTGGGGGAAACCGCTGGCGCTGGTTCGTCCGCCGTTGGCAATGGGGAGACGGCAAGGGCAGGGGCAGACATACCCATCAGCAGCAGGATGACTGCGCCCAGAGACACCAGCCGATACACCAGCTCTTGGCAATGCCTCCCCATCAAAGCATTGCTCGAGGTTTTGACCCACTGTTCTAGATAACGGACGCAGTTTGGCTCAACAGCAGTCATCCACTCAAAACCCATAGACCGATGGCTCAGAAAGTGTTTCACCAGCCTACCCGAAACCAGATGGCCTATAGTGGTACTAAGCCTAAGCATAAATACATAATGACGAAGGGAACAGACAGCCATGGCAAGCGATGATACGGCTCCAGTGCCTGGTCAGGGGAGTCTCTCTGATCGAGAACTACAGATCGTTGAGCTAGTGGCATCGGGGCTAACCAACCAAGAAATTTCAGAGAAATTAGAGATTAGCAAGCGTACTGTCGACAACCACATCAGCAATATTTTGACCAAGACCGCCACGGGCAACCGAGTGGCTCTGTTTCGCTGGGCGCTCCAGTCGGGCAAGGTCTGCATCGACGAGGTCAACTGCTGCCTACTGCCTGAAGTCAAGGCTGAGAGTCAGGAGGCTTAGGCACCGCCACCGGCCAACCTCGGGCTATGATGGGTGTTCCCTATTGCCCATTGAGAGTGCCTGCCCCGCTATGGAGTCGATTCAATCGCTGCCCGGAACTGAAGATATTTTGCCTAAGGCGCAGTTTGTCGGCCAAGACCTCAAGGTGGCCGACATTCACACCTGGCAGCGGGTAGAGGCGACGGCAAGGGAGCTCTTGGGCCGAGCCGCCTACCGCGAAATTCGCACTCCTACCTTTGAGGCCACCGCCCTGTTTGAGCGGGGCATTGGCGAAGCCACCGATGTGGTGGGCAAGGAGATGTACAGCTTTACAGACAAGGGCGATCGCAGCTGTACCCTGCGCCCCGAAGGTACCGCTGGGGTGGTGCGAGCCTACGTGCAGCACAGCCTCTACGCCCAGGGAGGCGTACAGCGCCTCTGGTACACCGGCCCCATGTTTCGCTACGAGCGCCCCCAAAAAGGTCGCCAGCGCCAGTTTCACCAGGTAGGGGTTGAGGTGCTGGGCAGCGCCGACCCCCGCGCCGACGTGGAGGTGATTGCCCTGGCCACAGATATTTTGCAGGCCCTGGGGCTGAAGAATCTGACTTTTTATCTGAACTCGGTGGGCGATCGGGGCGATCGCAGCCGCTACCGTGAGGCCCTAGTTGCCTACCTCACCCCCTACGCGGCGGATTTGGATGAGGATTCGCGCGATCGCCTCACCCGCAACCCCCTGCGTATTCTCGACAGCAAAGACGAAAAAACCCAGGCCATCACCCAGGCGGCTCCCAGCATTTTGGACTACCTAGGCACCGACTCTAAGCGCCACTTCGACCAGGTGCTGGCCCAACTCAACGCCCTGGGCATTGCCTACGAACTTAACCCACGCCTAGTGCGAGGGCTCGACTATTACACCCACACCGCCTTTGAAATTCAGTCGAGCGATTTAGGGGCTCAGGCCACAGTGTGCGGCGGTGGTCGCTACGACGGTCTAGTGGAAGAACTGGGCGGGCCTGCTACACCAGCCGTGGGTTGGGCCATAGGCCTAGAGCGCCTCACCCTGCTGCTCGAAGCCCTGGAGCAGGGCAAGGCCGCCGCTCCAGACATCTATCTGGTTTCACGCGGTGAACAGGCCGAAGCCAATGCCCTACAGCTGGCCCAAAAACTGCGTCATCAAGGTCTAGCTGTAGAGCTCGACCTCAGCGGGGCCGCCTTTGGCAAGCAGTTTAAGCGGGCCGATCGCAGCGGAGCCGCCGCCTGCCTGATCATGGGTGATGACGAAGCGGCCCAGGGCACCGTGCAGATTAAGTGGCTCGGTTCAGGAGAGCAGAGCAGTCTATCCCAGGCCAGTTTATTGCTCGATCGAGACGGACTTCTCAATCAAATCAGAACAGCTCAAGCCACTCACCAAACCCCGTAGAACCTTGGCTCCCCGTGGCGAAACTCGCTGAAAATCACGCCCGATCTAGGCTCTAAGGTCGGGTGGTTTTTGGTTGCGCCTTCCCCCCACGCCCGTGGCAGGTACGTTAGAATTCAGTTGAGTTTTACAAAACTTCAATAAACCAATGGCTGTTACCTACCCCAAAAAGTTTCTCAATACTCTGAGCGCCCGGGATGTGATGAAGCAGGTGGTAAACGATGCAGAAATCCACTACATCACGCTGAATCGCTATCGCTACAACGAACAGCGCAGCTGTAAAGATCTAACCGATCTCATTGAAACCCTCAACGGCAAGCCCGCCGACTTGGTCAAAGACCTCTCCCACCATGTGTCAGATGAATCTCGCCACGCGGTGTGGCTGACCGACCTGCTAGTAGATTTGGGGGCAGACGTTAGCACTCCGCCCGGCCTGTCTTACATTGATGAATTTGAACGTCTCCTGGATCAAGAAAACTTCAAAACTGCCAACGATTTAGAGGGCGGCATAATTGCAGCTCTCGCGTCTATCAACGTGACCGAAAAGCGAGGCTGCGAGTACTTTGCAGCTCACATTCACGCGCTCAAATCGGCCCCCCAAACAGCTGAAAACATCAAAATTCGTGAAACTCTGGAGCGCATTTTGCCTGAGGAAGCTGGGCATGTGCGTTGGGGTACGCGGCGACTAGCCGAAATTGCCCGCAAGAGCCCTGCCCACCGCGAAAAAGTTGAGGCAGCCAAGCGCAAGTATGCGGCCATTGAGCAAACGGCCTTTGAGTCAGGCATGGATATTACTCTCGGTGCTGAGCTTCGACGAGTCAGTAACCTGTTGGATATTGCCAACACCCTTCCCCTATGGGAACGGCCTGGGTATCTTATGGAGCGTCTACCCGCCACGCTGCTGGCCCCCGAAGTTCAAAAGACCCGCCTCACCGCCGCTCAAAAAGCATGGCAGCGGGACCCAGAAGCGTTTGTGAAAACCTTTATACCCATGTTTTTAGAGGGCATTAAAAAGCAGCCGATCGCCCCCTCTAAACCCGCAGTGGTTGAGCCTTAAGCAACCTGGGCAAGTTCGCTAGGGTCTGGTGAATCCAGTTCTGCTTTAAATCGCTTGAAGATGGCGAGGCGAGTGCCTAAAGCTAAGGCTAAGGCATTCGCCATAGATAGAGCACCGAATCTTCCTCAGACGGCTCCAGGCGCAGCGTCAGATCGGGCAGCCAGTCACCCATGTCAAACATGTGGGTGACGATGCAACTGCCAGGTTGCAGCTGCGTCTGGAGCCGAGGCCGCAGGCGCAGATTAAGGTGGGGCAGTAGATAGATAAAGACTACCGTGGCGGCGCGACAATCGGTTTCAAACAGGTTTTCTTGCCGAAAGGTGAGGCGATCGCCCACGCCCTCTTGCTCAGCCCTGGCCTGAGCCCGCCGCAGCAAAGCCGCATCCACATCGACCCCAACGCCCCGAACGCCGTAGTCTACAGCCGCCTGAACCAGCAGTCGCCCATCGCCACAGCCCAGGTCGTAGACCACATCGCTAGGGCTGAGATCGGCCAGCTTGAGCATGGCCGCCATGGCATCGGCGGGAGTGGGGATAAACCCAATGTCGGGGCGGGGCGCTGGCATTAGGCTGGGTTGAGGGTGGCCCAGTGGGCCTGAATATCTTGGATGGTGAATAGCGCCTGGAAGGGTAGATTGTGGCTCTGATAGAGTTCGGCACCGCCCTGCTGGCGATCGACGAGGGCGAGAATTTGGTTGACTTGGTACCCTGCCTGTTGGAGGCGGTCGACGGCTTTGAGGGCTGACTGGCCGGTGGTGACGACATCCTCAAGCACGGTGACAGGGGTGCCAGGGGGGAGTTCAATCCCCTCAATGTAGGCGCGGGTGCCATGACCCTTGGCCTCTTTGCGAATGATTAGCGGGAAGAGGGTGCGTTCGTCATAGACACCCGCCAGACTCACTGCTGTCACCAGGGGATCTGCTCCCAGGGTGAGCCCGGCCACCGCTACAGTGTCCGATGGCAATAGATTCAGCAGCAGTCGAGCTACCATCAGTGCCCCCTGGGGGTGTAGCGTCACTAGCTTGCCGTTGATGTAGTAGGTGCTGTGCTGGCCTGAGCTGAGCACAAAGTCGCCCTCCTGGTAGGCTCCCCGGCAAAACAGGTCGAGCAGGGGCGATCGCAGCCGATCGACGCTGACGCTGAACAGGGCGGCGGAAGGTGCAGCAATTAAAAGCGGGTCCATGGGCGGGTAATTCCTTTAAAAATGCTCCGGTTTTTTGCGATCGCGCTATAAAGGACATGCACTGGGTGATCGGTGCGGCTAAGTTTCGCGTGATCGGGGGGCCTCAGGGTTCTGCACAGTGCGAGGCTTGGGGTTTGAGCACCACCAGAATTGCACTAATCCAATGAGTTGAGGAGGCTTGGCCATGGGCATTCAATTAAATCATATTTCTGGGCTGACGCTGGCGCTGCTAGCCGCCGCTGCCGTCGCGGCTCCGGCAGGGCAGAGCCAAGAGACTCCCCAAACCATTCCTGAGGCGATGGACGAACTGACCACCACCTACTCGGGCGATCACTTCAGAAATCGGGGCATCATCCGTCAGGGCAAGCGGATTTTGGGCCTTGACTTTCCCGATCGCGCCCTCGACTGGGATGCGAACGCCACATCGGCGGCAGCGAGAGACATTATGCTGCTGCAAAACACCTCCGATCCCACCATTCGGGTGCCCGATTTGGCCAGCCCCTACACCACGACGCTGCTCACCCAGCCCAGCAGCAGCGTGCCCTACGTCGGGTCTGAGTTTATTTTTGAGGAGTTTTAAGCGCTGAACTGGCGCTTGCCCATTGAGCAGGTTCAGCGACTGACCACCTGAGAAAGGTGCTCTGAAAACGAGGGCTAATCCAGGGTGCAGGAGTTGAACCTGCCTAACGCGAATTATGAGTTCGCTGCCTAATCCGCTCGGCCAACCCTGGGATTGACAGTCTTACCGAGTGGTAAAACATGTCCTATTGTAGGGCTTGAGTTGAAAATCAGATCTTAAAATTTTGTTTGAGGCTCAAACCTTATAATTGAGGTACGCCTGAGTCTGGTTCAGGCTGAGTTTTGTAAGCTATTTTGATTCTTAAGGTTTTACCTGCCCCTGCCATGAACCCTGCCGTAGCGTTTACGTTGATTTTGCTTTCGCTGATGATCGGCTCTGGGGTGGTGAGCGCGTCTTGGGGGTTTACCCTGGGGCGGCAGGCGTTGACCGGTGTGCGCCAACCGGAAACTCGACCGACCAGTGGTTCTCCTGTCGCCCGCGAGGCCGGTGCAGCGAGCCACGGCAATGTGGTGTTGGTCAACGAGGCTGAGGTTTTGGAGCAGGTAAAGGCTCGCATTAGCGGCGGTGGCCAGTAGCTTTTAGGCGCTGGAGCATGGGCGTTTTACCTCATTTATCAACCGTTCTTATTCCTGAACAACTTCCTGCCGCCGCGATCGCATCTCGGCTTTTGGCGGTGTTGCTGCTGATTGGCATCAACGCCTTTTTTGTGGCAGCAGAGTTCTCAATGGTATCGGTACGGCGATCGCGCATCAGCCAGCTGGTCTCCCAGGGGGATGTGCAGGCGAAGACGGTGCAGCAGCTGCAGCGCAGCCTCGATCGCCTGCTGTCAACCACTCAGCTGGGCATTACCCTATCGAGTCTGGCCCTGGGTTGGGTGGGCGAAAGCACGATGGCGGTCACCCTGGCCTTCTGGATTACCCAAACCCCCTTGAATGCTGCCCAGAGCGAGGCCCTGGCTCACGCCCTGGCAATTCCGGCCGCCTTTTTCTTAGTGGCCTATCTGCAAATCGTGCTGGGAGAACTCTGTCCTAAATCGGTGGCGATGCTCTATCCCGAGCAGGTCGCCCGGTTCTTAGGCCCGCCCAGTCTCACGATCGCGCGGCTGTTCAACCCCTTCATCTGGATCTTGAACCAGTCAACCCGGTTACTGCTGCGGCTGATCAATATTCGGTACAGCGATCAGGTTAGCTACAGCCGCCTCACCCCCGAAGAGCTCCAGCTGATCATTCGCACCACGGCTGAAACCCCCGGCTTAGAAGCCGAAGAGCGCGTCATCCTCAACAACGTGTTTGAGTTTCGCGATGTCACTGCCGGAGAGATTATGGTGCCCCGCACGCAGATTAACGCCATTCCTCTGGCGGCGACCTTTGGTGAGCTGATCGAAGTGGTGGCCGACACGGAGCATTCTCGCTATCCGGTGATCGGTGACTCCCTCGACGATATCCAGGGCATGGTGGAGCTGAAGCAGTTTTTGCAGCCCCTGGCCCGCCAGCAAATTGACGCTGACACCCCCATTCGCCCCTGGGTCAAGCCCGCCCGCTTTGTGCCCGAGTACACCTCTCTGCACGAGCTGCTGGCCACGATGCAGCGCACCGGGCAGGAGTTGGTCGTCGTGGTCGATGAGTTTGGCGGCACCGCCGGTCTCCTCACCCTGCGTGATTTGACCACTGAAATTATTGGCGAAATTCACGAACCCGACCACGAAACCGAGCAGCCCGTGCAGCTGCTCGAGGATCAGTCGTACCGCGTCAAGGCCCACACCGATCTCGAGGAGGTCAACACGCTGCTTGATCTGGCGCTGCCCTACTCGGACGACTATCAAACCCTGGGGGGGTTTTTGATCTATCAGATGCAAAAAATCCCCCATACGGGCGATCGCCTAGTGTTTGCCGATCGCGAATGGGTGGTGTTATCAACCGACGGCCCCCGGCTAGGTGATATTTTGGTGCGATCGCTCGATCTGCCCCCCCTCCCCTCTGGGCGTGGGTCAAACGCCCCAGCAGCGTCTGCTACCGACGCCGACGGCTTTCCCCTCAGCTAACCCCGCCTAGACAGCTTAGGAACTGCCACAGCTTGCTGAGCGCCCCCGCCCTGTCTCGGTATGGTGAAATGGAGCAGCGAGAAAATCAAGAAACGGTCTGCTAGAGCGCGATCGCGCCATAAATCCGTGGTTCTCTATTAAAGAATGTCGCTATTCTTTACAGTGTGAAGCATTGTGATAGTATCTGAGTAATTTTACCTGGCCGTCTCAGTTCTTCACTCGCTCTGACGTTCGCACTCTAATTAACTGTCGACGTATCTTTGTCTCCTAGAGGAAGGACAGGCGTGCAAAACCCCATGTTGTCATCTGCCTTAGACATGCACCTACCGCGAAATTTGCCCGACCCCATCCGCGTTGGCGTTATTGGTGTAGGTAATATGGGCCAGCACCACACCCGCGTGCTGAGCCGGTTCAAAGATGTCGAATTGGTGGGCGTATCTGATGTCAACGTCGAGCGTGGCCTCGACACCGCCGGTAAATACAGAGTCCGATTTTTTGAAGATTACCAAGAGCTGCTCAAGCACGTCGATGCGGTCTGTGTGGCAGTGCCAACCCGACTGCATCACACCGTGGGCATGGCCTGCTTGCAGGCTGGGGTACACGTCCTGATCGAAAAACCTATCGCCGCCAGCATTGCCGAGGCCGAGTCGCTGGTGAACGCCGCTGCCGCCGCCAACTGCATTTTGCAGGTCGGGCACATCGAGCGGTTTAACCCAGCCTTTCAAGAGCTGCACAAGGTACTCAAAACCGAAGAACTGCTGGCCCTAGAGGCCCGTCGCATGAGCCCTTATTCCCAGCGAGCCAACGATGTGTCGGTGGTGCTCGATCTCATGATCCACGACATCGACCTTCTGTTAGAGCTGGCGGGTTCGACGGTGTCTACCCTGACCGCTAGCGGCAGCCGCGCCTCTCATTCGGGCTACCTCGACTACGTCACCGCCACCCTAGGCTTTAGCAACGGCATTGTGGCCACGCTAACCTCCAGCAAAGTCACCCACCGCAAAATTCGCAGCATTACGGCCCACTGCAAAAACTCCCTCACCGACGCCGATTTTCTCAACAACGAAATTTTAATTCACCGCCAGACCACCGCCGACTGCTCCACCGACTACGGCCAGGTGCTCTACCGCCAGGATGGCCTGATTGAAAAGGTCTACACCAGCAATATTGAGCCTCTCCATGCCGAGCTGGAGCACTTTGTCAACTGCGTGCGCGGCGGCGAAAAACCTTCGGTCGGCGGCGAACAGGCCCTTAAGGCGCTGCGTCTGGCCAGCCTGATTGAGCAGATGGCCCTGGACGGCAAGCCCTGGCACCACTTCGACCCCACGGCCCTTGGCAAAGAGCTAACGGTGGCGGTCTAGGTCCTAGCGTGGCTTAGCTAAGGCACCACCTTAATCGGGGTGCCCACCTTGACGTGGCTGTATAAGATGTGAATGTCGGCTTCGAGCATGCGCACGCAGCCGTGGGAAACGGCCTCGCCAATCAGGGTTTCCTGGTTCGTGCCGTGGATGCCGATGTGATACTGCCCTTCCACCAAAAAGCCAATCCATCGCGAGCCTAGGGGATTGTTGGGGCCGGGGCCAACGGCTTCTTTAGTAATTGGGTGTTGCCACACTGGGTCGGTGCGCATGTCGCGGACGGCAAATTCGCCCGCTGGGGTTTCCCAGTCGTCTTGGCCAATGGCTACCGGAAACTCGGCCTGCACTTCGTCGTTTTGATAGAGGATGAGCCGCCGCCGACTGAGACTAATCACCACGCGAGTGTTAGCTGTCATCAGGGTGTCTGGAGCCTGGGTAATGACGGTGGCGAGGCGCACCAGACGGGTGCTGGCAAAGGGTTCTTCAAACCGCCAGCGAGCGCTGACCTGGTCTTGCCAGGCCCCAGCGGCCAGCAGCCCCGCTGCGGCGAAGCACAGCACCATGAGGCAGCGATTGAGGGGAGCGAGCGCATCCATCGAGTTGGTGTAGTCTCCCGGTACTCTTCTTCAGCATAGCGCCATCCCTGAGGGACACGCAGGCCTAACAAGTGATGCTGGGGTTGATATGATAAAAGCGCAATCACAAGGTCGGGGTTGGAGACGGTGGCGGTAAAACCAGATTGGCTACGGGTAAAAGCGCCCCAGTGGGAACGGGTGGGCGAGGTCAAGGCGATTTTGCAAGACCTGGGCCTGAACACCGTCTGCGAGGAGGCCTCGTGCCCCAACATTGGCGAGTGTTTTAAGGCAGGCACGGCCACTTTCTTGATTATGGGCCCGGCCTGCACCCGCGCCTGCCCCTACTGCGACATCGACTTTGAGAAAAAACCCCAGGCCCTCGACCCTACCGAGCCTCTGCGCCTGGCGGAGTCGGTGCGGCGGATGAAGCTCAGGCATGTGGTGATTACCTCGGTCAACCGCGACGATTTGGCCGACGGTGGAGCTAGCCAGTTTGTGGCCTGCATAGAGGCGGTGAAGCAGGCGACCCCAGAGACTACCATTGAGGTGCTGATCCCCGATTTGTGCGGTAACTGGCAGGCGCTGGAGACAATTCTGGCGTCTCGCCCCCATGTGCTCAATCACAACACCGAGACGGTGCCTCGGCTCTACCGACGGGTGCGGCCCCAGGGAGACTACGGGCGATCGCTCGAACTGCTGCGGCGCAGCCGTGAGCTGGCCCCCTCGGTCTACACCAAGTCGGGGTTGATGGCGGGCCTGGGCGAAACTGATGGTGAGATTCAGCAGGTGATGGATGACCTGCGGGCTGTAGACTGCGACATTTTGACCCTGGGGCAGTATCTTTCGCCAGGGCCAAAGCACCTGCCCGTGGCGGAGTTTGTCACCCCGGCCCAGTTTGCTGCCTGGCGGCAGGTGGGCGAGGCTAAAGGGTTTTTGCAGGTGGTATCGTCGCCGCTAACGCGCAGCTCTTACCACGCCGAAGACGTACAGCGACTGATGGCGCAGAACCCGCGCTAGGGACTGCGATCACTGCTGAGATCCGGAATTGGACTGGTTGGCCTGTGGGTTAGCTCTGGGCATCTTAGGTGAATCGATGGAACCGCGAATTCGGCGCTGCCGTCAAGGGGAGGGCAGGGTTGTATATCGCCGTTAATCATTCACCTCAGGAGATACCCATGCAGCGATGGAAACAGGTTTTAGGTGCCCAATCGGCTAGCATTGCCCTGCTGGCGTTAGTAGGGGCAGGACTGCTGCCCGTGGCAATAGTGCCAGCGGCGATCGCCCAGCGCCCCTCGACAACGGCAGCCCAAACCAACGCCGCGATCGCCCAGGAAATTCTGCGTCTGGTCAATATTGAACGCCAGCGGGTCAACGCTCCACCCCTAGTGCTCAATGACAAGCTCACCGCCGCTGCCCAGCGCCACGCCCAAGACATGGCTACCAGTCGCCGTATGAGTCACACCGGCTCTGATGGATCAACCATGCGATCGCGCATCGACGCCACCCAATACAACTGGTCAACCATTGGCGAAAACGTCGCCATGGGGCAGCCCACCGCCGCCGCCGTCATAGCCGCCTGGATGAATAGCCCTGGACACCGCCAGAATATGCTCAACCCCGCCTTTACTGAGCTGGGAGTTGGCTACGCCATAGGAGCAAATCGCCCCTACTGGGCGCAGGTCTTTGCCAGACCGCGCTAGGCGCTAGGGGGGAAGAATTACGGTTAAGAAGCAGGAATTCCGGTGTGTTTTCTCAGATGATGAACACACCGGATCGGCCCGAAAATGGTATAGCAGGCTACGGTATTGCGTTATATGAACAAACGTAATGTTACGCATCAACTGCTTTGATCCCTAAGGCGAGGGTTGCACTATGTAGTTGGGGTGGTAAGTAGATATCCTCATTGCCATCCAGTATATGGAGGGCTTGACCATGACCACTACAGCAGTCCATGCAAAACTGAATCGGCACTACACCTTAGATGACATTCGCGACGAGGCTAAGCAACTTGTAGATTGCGGCACGCTAGACCGCTGCCAGCCCATTTGCGCACTGTGCGGCTACATCGCGGCGCGAGAATGGCCATTTATTGAAGCTGAGCTAGAGAATAACGACTACGACCTGCGCGATCGCATCGGCGACTTGATCCCCCACGAGACCTGGAGCAATGATTAGCGATTTCTAGAACCATAGAGAGTAGCAGGGCGACTTCCAGAGCGATCGCTTTGCGAATCACCAGGACGATGCACGAGCCAATGTTCTCCTACCTGGTTAAGGGCTGCCATAATCGGCTGCACTTCCTGCCCCTTGACGGTAAGCGAATACTCGACCCGTGGCGGCACCTCAGGAAACACCGTGCGCTTGACCAAGCCGTAGCTTTCTAGCTCTCGTAGTCGAGCAGTCAGAGTTTTGGTGCTAATGCCAGGCAGGGCCGACAAAAACTCATTGGTGCGG
Organism: Leptolyngbya sp.; assembly: GCA_003249105.1. GTDB lineage: Bacteria > Cyanobacteriota > Cyanobacteriia > Phormidesmidales > Phormidesmidaceae > Nodosilinea. The sequence goes on from QBLT01000056.1 coordinate 16,754, forward strand.
CGGCTGCCTTGAAACAGCTCCTGCAAGATGAGAATAGCCCACTTGCCGCCAATATATGACAACACCAGATGAACCGGACAATCGAGCTTCGTACCGTTAGATGTATGAGGCATGGGCACCACTCCGGTATTGGGTGTCATTTTCCATTGTGAAGGATTATTTCTAGGGGTGTGGCTACTTTGGCACTGGATGCCAAAATTTTAAGCTTCTTTTTAGATCTGTTCCCCGGCTCCTTAACTGGGTCGGCGATGAGTAGGTGGGGCCTGAGTCTAAGGTGAGTTAATCTAAATCCAGGGCCGGTTGGAAAGTTGCTCAGCCCTTGAGGCATCAGCGATCTGAGGGGGTGGAGTTCTTGTCGCGACTGCGCTGGCCCGTCTAAATCAATACCTAGGCAGTCTGCTTGCAAAAATTAGGGATGATAGGGTAGTCGTATGCCGTGCTAGCCTAGGATTTCTGCTTAATTTTTTGGTTTTAATCCCTATCAGGTGTGGCCATGTCGTCCCAAAAGCCTTTCCACAACCCTAACCGTTCTTCTGGGTCGGAGCCTCGCCAAAATTCTGAGGGTTACCGAGGCGGCAAACCCCGCCAGGGCGGTGAGGGCAAGCCCCGTTATGACAGCGGTAAACCCCGTTCTAAAGACGATAAACCTCGCTATGGTGAGGGCAAACCCCGTTACGCCGGTGACAAGCCCCGCTACAGCGACGACAAACCCCGCTATGACGGCGCTAAACCCCGCTTTAAAGACGACAAGCCCCGCTACGAGGGCAGCAAACCTCGTCAGGGGGGCGACAAGCCTCGCTATGGGGATGACAAACCCCGCTACGCCGGTGATAAGCCCCGCTACGGCGACGACAAACCCCGCTATGACGGCGCTAAACCCCGCTTTAAAGACGACAAGCCCCGCTACGAGGGCAGCAAACCTCGTCAGGGGGGCGACAAGCCCCGCTATGGGGACGACAAACCTCGCTACGACGGTGGCAAGCCTCGTTTCAAAGACGACAAACCTCGCCATGGCGGCGACAAACCTCGTTATGAAGGCAGCAAGCCTCGCTATGAGGGTGGCAAACCTCGCTACGACGAAGGTAAATCCCGCTACGACGAAGGTAAATCCCGCTATGCAGGGGGCGATTCGCACAGCGATTCGTTCCGAAATCGTGCTGCCTCTGCCCCACCTCGTTCATTTGGAGTCGGTAGCCAGGGGGCAGGGGATGGCGACGATGTGCAGGATGAAACCGATTTAATCTATGGGCGTCACGCCGTAGAAGCAGCCTTGCAAGCCCAGCGGCCCCTAAACCGAGTTTGGGTCAACGATCGCATTCGCTACGATCCCCGATTTTTGTCACTGATCGATGAGGCGAAGGCTAGCGGCGCGGTTATCGACGAGGTTGACACCAAGCGGCTCAACCAGATCACCGCCGGAGCTAACCACCAGGGGATCGCGGCCCAGGCAGCCGCCCACACCTACCACGACCTTGATGAAATGATCGAAACCGCCCTAGCCTCGTCTAAGGTGCCGGTGATCATTGCCGCCGACAGCATTACCGATCCCCACAATTTGGGGGCGATTATTCGCACCGCCGAAGCTTTGGGGGCGCAAGGGATGGTGATTCCGCAGCGACGAGCGGTAGGGGTGACCTCAACCGTGGCCAAAGTAGCCGCTGGCGCTTTGGAAAGTTTGCCCGTAGCGCGGGTCGTTAACCTCAAGCGCGCCCTCGACACCCTCAAGGAAAAGGGATTTTGGATCTACGGGCTGTCCTCAGAGGCGAGTCAGCCAGCGCACCGCACCACCTTCGATCGCCCGACAGTAATTGTGGTTGGCTCTGAGGGCAGTGGCCTCAGCCTGACTGTGCAGCAGAGCTGCGACACCCTGGTGTCAATTCCGCTGCGGGGGACGGTTCCTAGCCTAAATGCATCGGTGGCTACAGGCATGGCTCTCTATGAGATCTATCGTCATCAATGGGTAGCCCAGGAGCAAATTTCCTCTTTGCAAAATCAAAAGCAAAGCAGTATAACCAAAATTGGTGCGGCGCTGCCTAAAAATGGCCTAGAGCCGTAGCTATCCCTTGAGAAACTTTAAAAACTAGGCAGATAGGCAGGATCTATGAATAACCTTTTAGGTCGCTTTCTAAGCAGCATCTTAGGCCAGAGTAAGGCCTGGTGGGTTGAGATCAAGACCAGTCAACCCGCCTGCACCTATTATTTCGGCCCCTTTGATAGCGAGGCTGAGGCCCATAGCGCCAAGGGCGGTTACGTCGAAGACCTGGAGCAGGAAGGGGCGCAAAACATTCAGCTGGTGGTTTCGCTGTGCAGTAGCCCCGAACAACTCACCATCACCGATGAGTGGGATACTCCGATGGGAGAATTTTCGACTCCAGCCTTTAGCGGCCAGCCCTAGGGAACCAAAGCGGTCATCTAGAGTATTGCTCTGGGGGAATGTCCTGGTTGAGGACGCCTCACCTCGTGGTAAAGCCCAGGACAGCTACTGCACGGGAGTGGGCCTATCGCGATCGGCTGTCAGTGTTGTTCAGGGTTAGCTCGGCGGCGTACTTTTTTAACCAGATATCAATGTCGGCCAGCAGCCGATCTGGAATTTCCCAAGGCAACAGGTGGGCCGTGTTGGGGTAGCAGTGGCTTTCTGCCCTGGGCAGATGATCAGCGGTTTCGAGACTGGCTTGGGCGGTGATATGGCAGTCGTCTGCCCCACAGAGCACCAGGCAGGGCACGGCAATCGCCCCCAGATGGGGCAAGCGGTTGTAGCGACGGGCTAGGGCGCGGTTGAGTGCTCGGTTGGCTAGGGCCGAAGTGCCTATGTAGGCCCAAAAGCCTTCTTTGGCTAAGCGGTGGTAGGCGTGGGGAGTATGCTGGCGCAGCAGGTAGCGGTAGAGCGATCGCGGCCCCAGCCCGTAGCGCACTAGCCCATTACCAGGGGCGATCACATTCAAGATTGATCCCAGCCCGGTGTTGACCAGATCTAGCCAGGTGGTGGGTGGGTGGGCACCCACAGGGCGGGCCGCCGTGGCAATGAGAATCAGCCCGCTCACCCGTTGCGGGTAGCGCAGGGCCAGTTCCATCGCCAAGATGCCCCCTAGCGACCAGCCCAGCACCAGGCAGCGATCAATGCCCTGGGCGTCGAGTAGTTCTATTAGGTCTGCAAGGCTGTCGTCGAGGTCGAAGGGCGATTGCGTTTGGCTAGCGCCGTAGCCTCGCAGGTCGGGAGCCAGGGTTTGGTAGCGATCGCTCAGCCGTTCTGTAAACACCCCCATGGTTTTGGCCGACCCCGGATGCCCGTGCAGGCAAAGAATGGGAAAACCCTGGCCCTGGATGGTGCAGTGAAGTTTCATGTTGTGTGGCGATCCCCGCTGTTGCGCACCCGATTTACCATAGCCTGGCCGGGTGGGATGTTGCTAGACAACTCTGGGTGCGCTGAGCAAAACGGCTCCAGTCTAGGGTGACGGAGAGGTGCTAGTTGGCTCTGGGGTGGAAGCGGGTAGGCCCATGCAACGTTCGACAGCATTGTCTTTGCCCAGAGCGCCCAGCTCAGCGCCTGATTCAAGGTTGGGGTCTACGGGGCTAGAGGGGCTGAATTTTGGCAGTGACGCTAGCGATCCCTGGGCTTCGAGTGCAGTGGGCACAAGCTGACCACTGGGCGACAGGCAATAGGCTATTGGCAGTCCCTTAGAGGGTGTATCGGCGATCGGGGTTAGGTGAACCGTTGCGGAACCAGTGTGGCTTTGGTGATGTACGGCTGGTGCAGCGTCGTCCCTCAGGGCGGCAGCTTCAGGCTGGGCTGCTAGATTGGGCAGAATGTCTGCCGGTGCGAGTGTTGGGGGTGCGATCGCAGTATCTTCCACAGTCGTGATCTCTGACGTGGAACCGGCATTCGTCGCCGATGGGGCTGGCTGGGGACGAACGAAATTAGGCGGAGATACCACGTTGAGGGGCAGACTCTCTGGCAGGGTGCTGGTAGAAATCGCTTCGCCAGCCGTTGATCCTGAGCGAACCGACTCCCATAGTACGGGCGACTGACTCACGGGGCCCGGGTTTACCGCCGCTGACCCTACTCGGCTCTGGTGGTCTGCGGTGCCTGGCAAGCTGGCTGAGCCTGAGGCAGGGGTTAAGGCTACCCTGCCGCTAGACTGATGGGCGGCGGATCGAGTGGCGGAGCCAGGGGATGCTGCCGGT
>QBLT01000057.1 GCA_003249105.1 Leptolyngbya sp.
CCGGCCTGCCGCTACTATCTCCTAAATTAATCCCTGTCAACCTGCGGAATGTAGGTTCTAGAAAAGAAGATCCCCGCTTTATCGGGCAACTGTAGCCACCCAATGGTGGGCAGTGCCCACCATTGGGGAGAAAGTTTTCCAGAAGTCGCCTAAGGCGTTTTTAGCAACAATGCCATGGCCCTCCAGTGCCGGTCTTTGACCATCGCCAGAAAAGGCTTAACTCTTTTCCTGATCGAGATCGATTTTGAGGGTGAGGCGCAGGGGCAAAAATAGCTGCCAGCGAATGGCGATCGCGCGCACACCAAAAATTACCCCCATCGCAAACAGTCGGCAGAAGGGTGAAGGCATCAGGTGCAGCAGCACCACGTAGAGAATCCCCCCCAGCACAATCGGCGTCGCATACAGCTCCCGCGACAGCAGCAGCGTAGGCCGGTGGGTGACCACATCGCGAATAATACCGCCCGCAATGCTCGTGATCAGGCCCATCACTACCGCCACCGCAGCAGGGTAGCCAAACAGCAGCGTCTTATCAATAGCCTGCACCGCAAACAGAGCCACGCCCATGGCGTCGAGATAGGAGAGCAGCCGCAGCGGCAGCTTGAGAATAAAGCGAATACCCACAAACGTGGCGAAGGATGCGCCCAGGGCCACCCAAAACGCCGTCAGATCCAGCAGCCAAAATACCGGCACATTGAGAATTACGTCCCGCAGGGTGCCGCCGCCGATCGCCGTCAGCAGCCCCACCACCACAATGCTAAAAATATCGAGGCGCTGCCGGGCTGCCGACAGCACCCCAGAGATAGCAAACACCGCCACTCCCACCTGGGCCAAAACATATTCCATGGGCGCTACTCCAGCAGAGCCATCTAGGCAACCCCAGATATCTGCTGATTATCCCCTACTGCCCCGATCGGGCTCAGCCCCAAGGGAATGATGAATAAACAGTCGCCCGGCGGCGATCGCCTCCTCGCTGCTAGGGTAGACCTCGCCGTCGTTGAGCACCGCCATCTCGGGGTTGATCACCCAGCAGCGGTAGCCCAAACCCTGGTGATAGGTCACCCCAGCCACCCAGCCGGGGAATACCGATACATGAATCAAACGACTGTTATCCATCGGTATTGACCCCTTCAGCCTGTCCAACGCCTGTGACCTGTGCCTGTGTAGCCCTGCTGAGCCTGCCCATACGCGTCAGCCGCCCCCTGATTTACCTACCAAGGGCAGCTTGATTTGGTTCAAGTGTACTATACTAATTAGGCGAAGACAACGGCTCGCCGCCAAAGTCATGGCCTAATTCGCACCAACGCTTTTCCTCTAAAGGCGACTACCCTTCTCGGCCGAAGTGGGGTTTACTAAGGTCATCTTCCCGGCCCTTGCCCCAGGCTCACCCCGTTCCGCCCACCCGATATCCCCAGGCAGCTATGGCATCTAAAACTAACGCAGGCTCCGAAAAGCAAAAAGCCCTGACTCTAGTGCTCAGCCAGATTGAGCGCAACTTTGGCAAAGGGGCGATCATGCGCCTGGGAGAAGCCAGCCGCATGACGGTCGAAACCATTCCCACCGGCGCGCTCACCCTAGATCTAGCGCTGGGCGGCGGCCTGCCCAAGGGCCGAGTGATCGAAATCTATGGCCCCGAAAGCTCCGGCAAAACCACCGTCGCCCTCCACGCCCTGGCCGAGGTGCAGAAGTCGGGCGGCGTCGCGGCCTTTGTGGATGCCGAGCATGCCCTCGACCCGGTCTATGCCAAGGCCCTGGGAGTCAATATTGATGAACTATTAGTCTCTCAGCCCGACACGGGCGAAATGGGCCTGGAGGTAGTCGATCAGCTGGTGCGCTCCGCTGCCGTCGATGTGGTGGTGATTGACTCGGTGGCGGCCCTGGTGCCCCGCGCCGAAATTGAGGGCGAAATGGGCGATGCCCACGTGGGTCTCCAGGCCCGCCTGATGAGCCAGGCGCTGCGCAAGATCACCGGCAGCATTGGCAAGTCGCAGTGTACGGTGATCTTCTTAAACCAGCTGCGGCAGAAAATCGGCATCTCCTACGGCAACCCCGAGGTCACCACCGGGGGAAATGCGCTCAAGTTCTACGCCTCGGTGCGCCTCGATATTCGCCGCATTCAGACCCTCAAAAAGGGCACCGAAGAGTACGGCATTCGCGCCAAGGTCAAGGTGGCTAAGAATAAGGTGGCCCCGCCCTTCCGCATTGCCGAATTTGACATTCTCTTTGGCCAGGGCATTTCGACCATGGGCTGTCTGGTGGATTTGGCTGAGCAAACCGGCGTGATTGTTCGCAAGGGGGCCTGGTACAGCTACGGCGGCGACAACGTCGGTCAGGGCCGCGACAACACGGTGCAGCGCCTGATCGAAGACGCCGCCTTTGCCGCCAAGGTAGAAGCCGAGGTGCGTGAAAAGCTGGCTATTAACGGTGCCCCAGTCACGGTCGAAGAGCCTGATGACGATGCCGAAGACCTGCTTGAGGACGAGTAAGATTGTGGCCCGCGCTGGGGCTTGAGACGCTGGTTCTCACTGGGGGTAGTGACGCTTTAGCCCTGATCGGGGGAGGATAGGGCTACGGTTACTACCTTTCCCCTATGGATGCTCCCTCCAATCGCGCTAATTCGGGTACGGGCTTGGCGGTGGCTACGGCGATCGCGATCGTAGCTGCGGTGGTGTTTAACACCCTCTTCAACCGCTTCCCGCCGGGGGGGCAAAACGTGGGTCAGATCGCCAACACGATTTTGGAGGGGGTGCTGATCACGCCCGCCAACTACGCCTTTTCCATCTGGGGAATTATTTACCTGGGGCTGTTTGCCTACGCGCTCTATCAGTTTCACCCCGAGCGACGGCGAGAGCCCCAGCTCCAGCGGGTCAACAAGCTGCTGATTGTGGCCTGTGTGGCGCAGACAATCTGGATATGGCTATTTTCTCTCCAGCAATTTGGCTGGTCGATTGTGGCCATGCTGGGCATTTTGATTCCTCTGATTGGCATTTATCTGACGCTGCACATTGGTCTCGATGGGCAGCGCCCCGGGCTGGGCCATCGGGTGTCTCGCCGCCGCCGATGGATGGCGCACGTCCCCTTTAGTCTTTACCTGGGCTGGATTGCGGTAGCCACCATTGTCAACGTGGCCTCGGCGCTCTACGCGTCGAACTGGGGTGGCTGGGGCATTTCGTCGGTGACCTGGACGGTGGCGATGCTTGTGGTAGCCGCTCTGATCGCTGAGGTAGTGATTTATCAGCGCGGCGACATCACCTTTACCTTAGTGTTTGTCTGGGCGCTGGTGGCGATCGCCGTGCGTCAGAGCGATATTCCAGCCATTCGCTGGATGGCGCTGATCGCGGCGGGGGTGCTGGTGTTTTGGCTGGCTTTGGTAAATCGGGGCTGGCCCAAGCGATCGCACGAGTAGCTAGCCAACCTCGCTCAGGGCGCAGACCGCTCCACCCTAAATCAAACCCAGTGGAATAATGGGAGGGTAGTATTTTTCGCTACTGACCTTTTAACCGCCTTCCCATGACCCCTGAATCCGACTCAATCCAGCCCTGGCTTTCGCTCAAGCGGCTTTTTCTGACTATTGTGACGGCCCTGGTGGGGCTGGTAGTGGTGCAATCGCTGCTGAGTAGCTGGAATGAACCCCAGGTGGCAAGCCAGCTCCAGCTGTATCAAACCGACCTGCTGCTGGAGGGCAGCGCCTGGAAGGGAGAGGGGTTGCCCGAAGATCAGTGGCCGGTGATCCGCGAGGGTCTGCTGGGCAAAGACCCCGTGGCCAACGCCAAAAAGCAGTATGAAGAGGTACGGGAGGGGGCTGTTGAGGGCATGGATCGCTGGCGATTCCCGCAGGGATCGCTTCGCGAATCGCAAACCGCCCCCACCGATTCCCTAGCCGAGGGCACCAATGCGGGCAAGCCCCTGGCCCGGCGGCTGCAAACTGCCCTCGACCAGCAGCAGGCGCTCATCCATCGCCTCGACCTGCGACTGGGCTTGATGGATGCTTACCAGGGCCAGCCCGAGGTCGCCCTGGAGCGCTGGCAACAGGTACGCGACAGCGACACCGCCCCTGCCCCGGTGGTGCGCACCGCCGACACCCTAATTCGCCTCTGGCAGGACGATGACGTGCTCCCCGAGGATGAGGCCTGGCTGGAGCAGTCGCTCAACGGCTGGTTTGAGTACCGCGCCCTCGACCGGCTCTACGGGGTGGAAGGTCGAGAGGGCGATCGCGCCCAGCTCCAAACCCAGGAGCAAGCGACCGCCAAGGCCAAGTTGGTCAAGCTGGCTCTGGTGGGTGTGGTGCCGACCCTCGGGGCGATCGTGGGCATCGGGCTAATTATTTGGCTGGTGGCCCAGCGGGTGCTGCGGGGCAGCCAGTCGGTGCTGCGCCAAAACGCCGGGCGCGGTTGGGAGATTCCCTGGACGGGCGAAATCATTTGGCAGGTGCTGATTGTAGGTTTTTTCTTTGTGGGGCAAATCTTGCTGCCCCTGGTGCTGGGCGGGTTGGGCTTTAGCAGCGCCAGTCTCAGCAGCCGGGGTCGGGCGATTTTTTCGCTAGTCTACTACCTGCTGATGGCGGCGGGGTCTTTGGCGGTGCTGTGGTGGTCGATTCGCCCCTACCGCCCGGTGCCGAAGGAGATGTTTAGCCTCAAGCCCTCAGGGTCTGGGCTGCTGTGGGGGCTGGGGGGCTACTTTGTCGCCGTGCCGCTGATGTTTGGGGTGGCGCTGCTCAACCAGCAGATTTGGCAAGGGCAGGGGGGCAGCAATCCGCTGCTGCAAACGGTGCTCGAAGAGCAGGACAGCGTGGCGCTGCTGGTGTTCTTTTTGACGGCGGCGATCGCCGCGCCCCTGTTTGAAGAATTTCTGTTTCGCGGCTTTTTGCTGCCCTCGCTGACCCGCTATGTGTCGGCGGGCTGGGCGATCGCCCTCAGCGCCCTGATCTTTGCCGCCGCCCACCTGAGCCTGTCGGAGGTGTTGCCCCTAACCCTGCTGGGGGCAATTCTGGGGTTTGTGTATACGCGATCGCGCACGCTGATTTCCCCCATGGTGCTCCACAGCGCCTGGAACAGCGCCACCATGCTGGGCCTATTTATCTTGGGCGGGTAGATCTCTTGAACTAATGGGGCGCTATCATGACCCCATGATCACCCTTCTCCACCTCTCTGACATCCACATGGGCAGCGGGTTTGCCCATGGTCGTCTCAACCCCGAAACCGGCCTCAACACCCGCTTAGAAGACTTCATCGCCGCCCTCACCCGCTGCATCGATCGCGCCCTGGCCGAGTCGGTCGATCTGGTGCTGTTTGGCGGCGACGCCTTCCCTGATGCCACGCCGCCGCCGCTGGTGCAGCAGGCTCTGGCCCGGCAGTTTTGTCGGCTGTCGGCGGCGGGCATTCCTACGGTGCTGCTGGTGGGCAACCACGACCAGCATGCCCAGGGCATGGGCGGAGCCAGCCTATCGATCTACAGAACCCTGGGGGTGCCAGAGGTGGTGGTGGGCGATCGCCTCGAAACCCACCGCATCGACACCCGCAATGGCCCAGTGCAGGTCGTCACCTTGCCCTGGCTAACCAAATCGACCCTGCTCACCCGGCCCGAAACCGAAGGCCTTTCTATGACCCAGGTCAACGAGCTGCTGCTCGATCGCCTGCGGGTGGCCCTAGAGGGTGAAATTCGCCGCCTTGACCCCGCTATTCCCGCTATTTTGCTGGCTCATGCCATGGTCGACACCGCCACCTACGGGGCCGAGCGATTTTTGGCCACCGGGCGGGGCTTCAACATTCCCATGGCGATGCTGGCTCGCCCCTGCTTTGACTACGTGGCTCTCGGCCACGTGCACCGCTACCAGGTGCTCTGCGAACAGCCCCTGATGATCTACCCCGGCAGCATTGAGCGGGTTGACTTCAGCGAAGAGGCCGAGGCAAAGGGCTATCTTTTGGTAAAGGTGAGTAAAGAAAACACCCAAGCCGAGTTTTGCCCCCTGCCCGTGCGCCCATTCAAAACCATTCAGGTCGATCTCACCGGGGTAGAAAATCCCCAGGCCGGTCTGGAGAAGGCGATCGCCAAGGCCGACATTACCGATGCCGTGGTGCGCTGCCTCTACACCCTGCGCACCGACCAGGTGGATCAGATTGACCAGTCTGCCCTAGAAACCGTTTTGGCAGCGGCCCACACCTACACCCTTCAGCCCGAGCTAAAGGCCCAAACCAGCCGCAGCCGCCTGCCCGAACTCGGCACCGACAGCACCCTTGATCCGCTTGCGGCCCTGGGCACCTACCTGGCCAACCGCGAAGACCTCAACGACCTGGCTGAGGCCATGATGACCGCCGCCGCTGCCTTAGTAGCAGACGAAACCGAGGTTGACCTGCCCCTTGAGACCGCCGACATAGATCTAGATAACCTGGACAGCCTGGTGCTTGAGGAAACCGCCCAGCAGTTGCGACTGCTCTAGCCAGTTCACATTGCCGATTGCAGAACCGTCCCTTGCAGTACCATTGAGCCCAGACCTTGAGCCCAGTGGAATGCTGTCTGCCCATGAACGAGGGCGAGTACCAACGCCGCATTAGCTACCGCCTGCTGTTGACGACCCTGTGGGCGACCCTGCTGCTGCTGGCGGTAGAGGCCATTGGCGGGTGGGCCAACCAGTCGCTGACCCTGCTGGCCGAGTCGCTGCACACCCTGGTAGACGGGTTTAGCACCGTGCTCAGTCTGGTGGCGGTGACGTCGCCCCAGCGGCAGATGGGGCGCGAGGTGTGGGGTCACGGGCGGGCCGAGGTAGCGGGTACCCTCATTCTCTGTGCCTTTTTGGGGTTCACCGGAATCAGTCTGTTATTCATTGCCCTGCGCCAGATATTGGGTAGCCTGACTGGGATGGCAACACCATTTCCTGTGGTGATCGAACCAGCGGTGCTGAGGTTTACCGCAGCGATGGTGATTCTCAACGTGGCTCTAGGCATCTACGCCAGCTATCAGGCCCGCAGCCTCAGCAGCCAGGCCCTCAAGCTCAATACGCGCCACTTTTTAGCCGATGCCTGGCTGAGCATTGTCATGGTGGGGGTGCTGCTGGCCATATGGCAGGGGCAGCGCTGGCTCGACCCGGTTTTTGCCCTGGTGCTGCTGCCGCTAGTGGGCCGCAGCCTGTGGCGAGTGCTCAACGAACAGCTGCCGATGCTGCTGCGCCCAACGGCGATCGCCCCCGAAGCCATATCCCACATTGCTACCCAGGTGGAGGGCGTCACCCGCTGCACCCGCATTCGCTCAAGGGGGATGGTGGGCCGTCAGGTGTGGGTTGAGATTCACCTGGTGCTGCACCCCGAGTTTGTAGAATCGGCAGAAACCATTGGCGAACAGATAGATGCCCTGCTGCGCCAGCGCTACGGCCCCCTGCGCACCCAGGTCTGGGTCGACCCCAGCCCCACTTATCGGGATGCATTTTCAGAACCGGGCATGCCGAATTATTTGCCCCCATCCGCTAACAATGGCGGCGATTGGGCCTGAATGGGTTGGGGTTCGGAATTGGAACTAGCCCGTCTCAATGGGTGAACATCAGTAAACCGTGCTGTAGGGGCTGTTAGGCGTAGCCGTAACGCAACGTCTTGTGAACTTCTGATGCGTTACGCTGCCGCTAACCCTACCTACCAATAATTAGGGCTAAACCGATCTTTGGGCGTCACATACACTCCTCCAGCTTCAGACAACGTGCATCAAACGCTACTTATAGTCTGTCGCCTTATAGTCGTCATTCGCTGACAATTATTAGTCTGATCAGTTAGGGCTTGAGCATGGTCAGAAAATCGAGCGATACTCTCCGCGCTGTACTAGCTGAGAACATCAAGACTTTTCGTAGGAAAAAGGGTCTTTCTCAAGAAGAACTAGCCGAACAAAGCGGATTGCATCGCACATACATCGGCTCGGTTGAGCGCCACGAACGAAATGTCACACTCAGCACGCTTGAGGTTTTAGCCTCAACTTTGGGTGTATCCGTTCCTGATTTGCTGACCGAGCACCAAAGCCCATCAAACAACAAGCAGATGGGGAAACTTGAGTGAGTCTGTCAGAAAAGGAAATTAGCGAAATTGTTGCTGCACTACGTCGCCTTACTACAGCACAACAGGAGTGGATTAAGTCTGCAATTCATGCGTTTGGGTCTGTTTGCCAATTCGACCGAGCCCCAGATTCCGATGTAGTAACGGATGCTGTCCTTACCTCCTTTGGGGATCGGTTGTTAAGCCATCACGCAGGTAGTCGTCAGGCGCTGAGCAAAGACCGATTTGAGTTCGCATTTGAGGCTGCTCTAAACGCGGCTGGCATTCCTGCTCAGTTAGTAAAAAGTAGGACGAACCGGGGGCACGACATTAACATTTGTGGAATTCCGGTTAGCCTTAAGACAGAAGCGGCGACCAATATAAAAGATGAATCAATCCACGTTAGCAAGTGGATGGAGCTTGGTCGGGGAGAATGGAAGCTGCCACTGCTTCGAGACTTGTTTCTTGAGCACATGCAAAACTACGACCGCATCTTCACTCTGCGCCGTTTGAAAGATGCTGGTGCCAAGATCCGCTATGAGTTAGTCGAAATACCCAAAGATCTACTGCTCGAAGCGGCGGATTGCGAGCTCGTGGTTCGCACTAATAGCAAACAGAATCCGCAGCCTGGTTATGGTTACATCAAGGATGAGGATGGAAAGATCAAGTACTTGCTATATTTTGATGGAGGCACAGAGCGCAAGCTCCAAATCAAACAACTGCGAAAAGACTTCTGCAAGGTGCATGCGACTTGGATCTTTGAATCAGCGCCCACGTAACAACCGATTGCGCGCTAGTTCGGCGTACTCCGCGTTTAACTCAATTCCAACGCAATCCCTGCCTAACTCATTGCAGACAACACCGGTAGTTCCTGACCCGAAAAACGGATCGAGGACACGGCCATTCTCGCTTGAGCCTGCTGCTACACAGATGCGAACAAGTGCCTTGGGATAGACAGCGAAATGACTACCGGGGTACGGCTCTGTATTGATGCTCCACACCGTGCGCCGGTTCTTCAAATTTTTCTTTGTGTCTGCTGCTGGCTCCATGATTGCCTGCCAATCATAGTAGTACTTCTCAGACTTGGAGAACAAAAACACGTATTCATGAGCGCGAGTTGGGCGATCCTTCACGCTCTCTGGTTGACAGTTAGGCTTGTTCCAAATGATGTCTGTTCGAAGGTACCAACCATCAGCTTGTAGAGCAAACGCCAGTCTCCACGGAACTCCAATCAAATCCTTTGGCTTCAGTCCTTCGGGCGTAGGAGCCCGGTAGTCCATTGCCCGGCCTTTATTCTTTGCATCTGCATCGCGCCAAGTCCGACCGCCTGAGGTGTAGCTATCGCCGATGTTTAGCCAAAGGGTGCCGTCATCCGCAAGGGTTCGCCGTGCCTCACGAAATAAGTCTACTAGATCAGAAATGTAATCATCGACAGTAGGTTCTGCCCCGATTTGCCCTAATACTCCATAATCCCTTAGCCCCCAATATGGAGGAGAAGTCACAATACAATCGAAATGTCCATTAGGGATTTGCAAAAGAATCTGACGAGCATCACCTATGAGCAACTCACATCGATTCGTTGCTGTTTCAGCCAGTTGAGTGCTGAGCGTATTACCACCGGTATCAAATAGGTCAAGGACTTGGAAAGTTTCATCCATACTTGATAATCCGCAATTCGGCATTAGGCGCAGCACAAGTTGTGTCACACGAGGTAATTGCTACTCATAGTATTCATGTCCTGTCCCCCTGTCAAGGCCGAGTACATGGCTAAAAACACCGACAAACCGTTTTAGCGAACGCGCTAAGGTTCACCACTGAACTCAAACGCTGCCGAACACACATCGCCCGTCCCAACTCTCTAGAGTACGCTCGGCCCGCTCTGCATCGGTCCCAGGTAGCGGGTTAGGTAGGGCGAAAACACTTCGTAAATCAGCGTCAGCGGCTTGCCCCGGTGCCAAAACAGATAGTGTCGGCCCCAAAACGGCCCGGCCTGGCCAAAGGCTTCTTCCAGGGCTGGTGAGTCGCCGTAGTAGAGGCCCTGAATGTCGCGGTAGAGTTCGGTGCGCAGGCGGGCGAGGCTGGCCCAGATGGGCAGCGACTTGTTTTGCAGGTACTCATCGACATGGCTAGCCTCCCACCAGGAGGCGGCGTAGGCCAAGCGCTGGCCCGAGGCGGTGCGCAGCCACACCTGGCGGCGCAGGCGAGGGCCAGGCACCACACGAATGATGTCGGGGGCACCGTCGAGATCCATGCCCACCGGGGTCATATCAATGACATCGACCTCGGTGCGATCGCGCGTCAGCAGCTGCAAATGGCGGGTGGGTGAACCATCCCCCAGCAGTAAAATTTGCCAGGCGGGGGCGAGCTGGTCGTGGGGCAGCCCCTTTTGCACAGTGGGCTGTCCGGCCTGCCAGCGAGGGGCAAGGGCGTGCCAGTCGCTGGGCACCGCCGGATCAATGATGGGCTGTAGGGCAGAAGCCAATGGCGTTACAAAAATTCATGGGTTAATTCTATGCTATCGCGGCAGCCCGGCCGTTTCCAGCCGAATCTAAAGAATCGGCGCGGGCTACAGTGAATCAGTTCTACACAATGTCCATCAACGATATTTACTATTGGGGGATTGCGCCACCATGGCGGAGGGAATCAAACTAGCGGTCAACGGCACCCTGATGCGGGGGCTCGAACTCAACCCCAACTTGCTCAACGCTGGGGCAGAATTTCTCTACGAAGCGGCCACCACCCCTGACTACCGCCTGTGGTCAATCAATGATGTGCACCCTGCCATGGTGCGGGTTAGCGACGGCGGCATCGCCGTCGTGCTAGAAGTCTGGCAAGTGCCCCCCGATGGGCTGGTTCAGGTGCTGCTGCAAGAGCCGCCAGGGCTAAGTATTGGCAAAGTCACCTTGGCTACGGGCGAAACGGTGTTAGGGGTGCTTGGTGAACCCATCCTGTGCGAAGGCCAGCGCGAGATTTCGGCCTACGGCGGCTGGAGATCATACTGCGGAACCTTAGCAGAGTCACGTGGAATCAGGAACGCTAATTTGGCGTAAGGGTCAGCTTGGCGGTCGGGTCGGTTAGGTTGGCGGGTTGGCAGCCGAACCTTTCAACTTGTCAGTCTTTCAACTTGCCAACCTAAAACCCTTCTCGCCAATTTCAGCCCCTACTCCACCGTCAGCAAAAAGCGTCCTTGCCCGCCCGCCTGAAAACTGTTGACCAGCACAGAGTAGGTGCCGTCGCGGGGCAGTCTGACCACCATTTCAGAATTGGTGTTGTTGGGGTTGGCATCGTCATTTTCGGCGAGGCGGTTGCGACCTTCGTCGAGCAAAATTAGGTAGGTGTCGAAGTCGGGGCTCTCTAGCCGCAGGCGCACCGTCTGCCCAGCCCGGCCCTGAAAGCTAAATTCTTGGTAGTAGGATTCATCTTGCAGGGTGCGATCGCCCGGCCCAAGATTGCCCTGCTGCCGTAGGATCGCGCCGCTTGGGGCAGTCGGGGTTGAACCACCACGCCCTCCGCCCGCCTGGCTAAGCTGAAGTTGGTAGCGCCCCGACTCTCCCTGCCCGTAGCTGTTGGCCAGAATGATGTAAGAACCGGTGTAGGGCAGCTGCACCGAGATCCGGGCGCTGAGATCGCCGCCGCTGTCATCGTCTTGAACGGAAAAGTCGTCGCGATCGGCGGCCAGCAAGATTAGGTAGGGGTCAACATCCTGGCTGCTCATGGCAATGGTGACGGTCTGCCCAGCCTGCCCATCAAATCGATAGGGGTTGTAGAAACTGCCGTCGGGCAGCACGTTGCTGGTGTCGTTGAGCTGGCCCTGCACCGTGGCACCTAGGGCAATAGGGGCAGGTTCACGGCTGGTGCGATCGGCGGGGGCTGAGGCCGTGGCCGTGCCCGCTCGCACTGCGGCCAAAAACGTCTGCACCGCATCGGTGGGAATGGCAAAGCCAATGCCCACGCTGCCGCCGCCTTCACCCGTGGTAAAGATCGAGGTGTTGACGCCAATCACCTGCCCAGCGCTGTTGAGCAGGGGGCCACCGGAGTTGCCGGGGTTGATGGCGGCATCGGTCTGAATGACGTTGCGATCGCGGTCAATGCGGCTGACAATGCCCACGGTGAGAGTGCCCTGCAAGCCAAAGGGGCTGCCGATGGCAAAGGCGCTCTGCCCCACCCGCACCGAGTTGGGGGGCGCTAGGGTCACGGTCGGTAGGCCGGTGGGGTTGCCCCGCAGACGCACCGCCGCCAGGTCGAGCCGGTCTTGGCCGTAGCCCACCACATCGCCCTGGAAGCTGCGGCCATCCGACAGGCGCACCGTCACCACACGCTCAGTACCCACCACGTGGGCGTTGGTCAGAATCAGTCCGCTGGGGTCAACAATGCTGCCGCTGCCGCCGCCGTCGCGAGTGTTAATAGCTACCACGGCCGGGCTCACTTGGTCGTATACCCGAATGGTGGTCGCTTCGTCGACCGGTGACTGAGCCAACGCTGGGGCTGTCTCCAGAAAAGGGAGCAAACTGACCGATAGGGTGACTGGCGCTAGCGCCAGCAGCGCACCTAACAACACTGATCTTGATGCGAATCCTGTATTTGCCATTTTCACCATGACGTCCTTTTGAGCGCAAAACCTGGCGTGTGCCTTAAACTCAGCTACTGAGCAAACCAGCGTAGTGGCTGATACCTCAGATCTACTTAAAAATTCCCCTTTGCTCAGGATAGATCGCCACTTCATGCCGACACCAGGGCCGGGGCCACCTTTCCAATAGGTACATTAGACCGAGCCGGGTCACGGCCCACCGACGCAGGGCTACGGTGGTAAAACGCCATTACCAGTCGAGCTTTAGCAGCACTTCAACATTGTTACTGCGGGTAGACAGGGCATTGCCTACCAGGTCTGCGCCGTAGCGGTAGAGCGTGTTTTGCCAAGACACTACCAGGTGTGGGCTAAGGCTACCCATGGGCAGGGCAATATCGGCTGCCAGACCGTACCGAAGCGCGCTGGTGGCGTTGTCAAAGGGAGCCCAAAAGCCAGCCAGGGTCAGGTCTGAACCCAGGTTAAAGACCGCGTTGAGGACGGTGCGGCTGGCCTGGGAGTTAGGCAGCAGATCGCCCACCACCTGGGTGGCACCCAGGGTAAAATTGCCTAGATCCAGCCGGGCTTGCAGCGTTACGTCGCTGCCCTGGCCCTGCTGCTCGATGTCTTGCAGGGTGGTGTTTTGGTCGAGCGCCCAGTTAAAGCTGGTGCTCAGGGTAAGATTTTGGCGATCGCCCAGGGGCAACTGTTGGCTAACGCCAGCGGAGAGATTACTGTAGCGATCGTAGCTGGGATTGATGTAGCCGATCAGCCCGGCTTGGTAGGCAAAACCACCGGCGGTTTGCCCCTGCACGTTGGCCCCGCCATAGGCTTGCAGGGTGGGGCCAGCTAGGGTGCCTGCGTAGTAGCGAAAGATGCTCGACTCGCCGGTGACGTTGCCCGTGACGCTGAGGTGAGGGTGGTAGCTGACGCGATCGGTCTGCACAAAGCGATCGATGCGATCGGCCTCTTGGGCAAACAGGGTGAAATAGTTTTGGCTGTAGACGTTGCTCAGACCGCTGCTGGCAAAGGTTTCACCGTTGACAACCGAGAGCGTCTGCGGCGCATCTAGACCACCGCCCTCACCTCCGGCTGAGAAAAGGGTTCTAGGCGAGCTGACGTTGGCGAAGCGGCGGCCGGTTTGGTAGCTCCGCTCGGTCACTGGCGAAAGCCCTAGCCAGACGGCGTTGAAGTTAGCCCAAGGGGCATTCTGGCCGGTTTCGGAGACCGAGGGCGTGGCCGAGTACCCCACGCCCGACTGGTACAGGGTGAGGCTGTTAGCTGGAATGCGGGTATTGTTGGCGGCAAAGAAGAGCCCTTGGTTGAGGTTGGGATTGCTAGGCGCTTCGCTGTTGGGTACAAAGGGCTGCACCTCGGGCAGCAGCAGGGCGATCGCCGCCAGGGCCAGGTTGATAACGGGTTGGTCGGCCTCTAAAACTACGGCAGGACCGCGAATGGTTCTTGCCAGAGCCGCCTGGTTGGCGTTGGCCACCACCGTTTGAAAAATTTCAGAGTAGGCGATCGCAGGCACGGTATCGAACTGTTCGTAGCGTTGGGCAGTGCCGCCGGTGGCGCGGCCGTTGCCCGCCAGAGTGGTGGTGTTGGGAAAGTACAGATCTAGCCCTAGGGCCTGCCCTTCGGCCCCTCCCTGAAACCCAGGGGCTTGAATAGCCGCCAAAGAGGCCTGGCTGACTACGTCGCCAAAGTTGCTGGTTTGGTCAATCTGGGTCGGCTGTAGGGTGTCGGGGTCAACGCGATCGCGATCGGTAACCAGGCCGGGGGTAAAGGTGCACACCGCGCCGCTGCCATCCAGGCAGTCGGCCAGCAGTGTGGTCTGAATCTGCTGGCCCAGCACGGTGACCGGATCTTGGCGAGTAATGTTGAGCTGTCGCTGGCGCAGCACGTTTTGACTTCGCAGCAGCCGCTGAGACTGACGTAAAACAGTTACGTTGCCCACCGTGGTGCTGTTTAGGGTGCGATCGAAGACGACTCGACCTGAAAAGGTGAGGTTGGTGCTGCGATCGTTCCCCAGCCCCACCCCGACGGCCGCTCGGCCCGCCTGCTCTACCTCAATCAGTTCGCCGTCCACAGGAATGCTGGTTACCACCGGGCTGAGCGTACCCGGTGCGATCGCCGTGGGAGCCCCATCGTCGGTCGCCGGCAAGTCAACGGTTGTGGCGACCGCAGCCAGTCCAGCCACCTCGCGGTCAGGGGGGGCCGGGAAAGGCCCGGAGGGTGGCGCAAGGGCAGTCGATCGCTGCTGGCTCTCTGGCTCGGCCCAGGGGGCAGCCAAAGCGCCGAGGTCAAAACCACCCGTCGACGACCGCGAGAACTGGGGCTGTGCGGTTAGCTCTGGTTGGGGTTGGGCTAGATCGCTGGCCCGGGTGCTAACCTCAGTCAGCCGTTCTACCCCTTGGGCAGCGATGGGGGCTTCAGCACAGGCAGCCGGGGGGCAGGCTGGGGCAATCGCCGGATCCGGAACGGCTGGGGTGGCCAATTGTGAAGAGCCGACCTCAGCCTTGACCTGAACAGGGTGGGCCAGGCCAACCGTCGATTGCGGTTGACCCTGCCCCTCATCCCCACCGGCTCCCCTCAACGCACCTTGGGAAAAGACTACCGTGCTGGTCTGCTCTGGGGGCATAGGGGCTGTAGTTGGCACTCCCGCCGCCCCCAGGGTGGGCATTGGCACTGCTTGATCGGGTGGCTCTTGCATCGGCGACCCATCCCCCTGCGCGGGCAGAGTGGCAACATTGCCCCAAGCTGGCGTCGATAGGCCCACAACCCAAACTCCCGCCTCTAACGCCAACAGTAGGGGAGTGGAGGTAAACTCCCCTGATTTAGGAACTAAATCTGAGGTAATCAAGCTCTTTTTCATTTGGGGAAACTATATTTATGCGATCGCACTAAGAGCCAAAATCCTCTATCGGTTTTGAGTCTAAAACAGCGTCAATACTACCAGCAAAAACTTACTAAAATCTCGATGAAATTCTGTTGAGCATCAATCGATAGAATTCAATCAAAAATACATTCGCGAATACCAAGCTTTGCCATGACAAAAATGGCCCAATTGGTCTATCGCTTAGTCTTTCAGGCCAACAAAATCAAAATCCGTAAGATTTTAGCGGCTCATAGTATCTTTATGAAATAAAAGTAATCTTTGCGGAACTCACCGATGTTTTTTGGTTCCTTCACAAAAAAAGTGACCCACAGCCCTTAAGTTGGTCAGTGGAAGTGCAGCTACCAGTAGCTAAAAACCTAGACATACTCTCAGGAACCTACCCGTTGGCTTTAGTCTTTGGCTATTTAAACGTTTGGTAGCGTGCCGATATTTTGCAGCGCTACTGACCTGGATTTTCAGTTCTTAAAAGGAGCTTTTTCGATGTCTCAAATCAAAGTTTTGAGTGTATTTGCAACCCTTGCGATCGCTGGTTTTGCCAGCCCTATCCATGCGCAGGAAATACCTTCTCAAATTTCCACCTCAGTGGGCTTTACCCTGGCCCCCAATGGCGCGGTCAGCAGCCTGACGCTGTCTACTGCGCTGAGCGATACCTACACCTTTAGCTCTGCTATTAGCAACAATGGTGGTGTCTACACCGAAGCCTTTGCCTCTAATACCAACCTGGAGTTCACCAACGCCGGTCTGTCCCAGGGCATTGCCAATGGCAGCGCCATCTCCTTTAAAGGGGCTACGGGCGGGCCATCTACGGTCACGATCGTGGCGCCTGGGCCTGCCAACATCACTGTTCAATCCGGCGTGGTTCCCCCTACGGCCCCCCTCAACAAGTAGCACCAGCCACAGACGCACGGTGATGCTCTCCACCGCTAGGTCGAGCTACACCTAAACTCGCCCACCTGGCCATAGATAGACAAGCCCTCCCTCTTTACGCAGAGGGAGGGCTTGTCTATCTATGGGTTGATGAAGCGGAGGCCCTACTGGCTCACTGAAGGAGCCTTGAGCACAGGCAGCGCGGCAATTGGCACAGCACCCTCAGCCTTGGCCTCAGTAGCCACAAACACCTGACTCAGCCGGGCGGTGAGCTTCTGGGTGGTGGCGTCGTAGATCTGCGTCAGCATCTTGGGATAGAAGCCAAAGCCAATGATCGGCACCAGCAGGCAAGCGATGATAAACACCTCGCGAGGCTCGGCATCGGCCAGCACCTCGTGCTCGATCAACTCTTTGTTCTCAGGGCCGTAGAAAATCTCCCGCAGCATCGACAGCAGGTAGATGGGGGTGAGAATGACGCCGATCGCCATAAAGATGACGGTGATTAGCCTAAAGGTAAAGCTGTAGGCATCGCTGGTGGCAAAGCCCACAAACACCATCAGCTCGGCCACAAAGCCGCTCATGCCCGGTAGCGCCAGCGAGGCCAGCGAGCAGGCGGTAAACATGGCGAAAATCTTGGGCATCTTTTTGCCCACGCCGCCCATTTCATCCAAAATCAGGGTGTGGGTGCGATCGTAGGTGGCCCCCACCAAGAAGAACAGGCTGGCCCCAATCAACCCGTGGGAGACCATTTGCAGCACCGCGCCGCTCAAGCCCAGGTTGGTAAACGAGGCAATACCAATCAGCACAAAGCCCATGTGCGAGATCGACGAGTAGGCGATCTTGCGCTTCAGGTTGCGCTGGGCGAAGGAGGTCAGCGCCGCGTAGACAATGTTGATACAGCCCAAAATCACCAGAATCGGCGCAAAATAAGTGTGAGCCTCGGGCAGCATCCCTAAATTCATGCGAATCAGCGCGTAGCCGCCCATCTTCAGCAGAATGCCCGCCAGCAGCATGTGTACCGGGGCTGTAGCCTCACCGTGGGCATCGGGCAGCCAAGTGTGCAGCGGAATGATCGGCAGCTTGACCGCATAGGCAATCAAAAATGCCCCGTAGAGCAAAAGCTGCATCCGTAGGGGATAGACTTTTTCTGCTAAAGCGACCATGTCGAAGGTGATGGTGTCGCCGTAGAAGGCCATCGCCAGCGCGGCCACCAAAATGAACAGCGACCCACCCGCCGTGTAGAGAATAAACTTTGTCGCCGCATAGAGCCGCTTTTTACCGCCCCAGATTGACAGCAGCAGATAGACCGGAATCAGCTCTAGCTCCCAAAAGAGAAAGAACAGCAGCATATCCTGTACGGCAAACACGCCGATCTGGCCGCTGTACATGGCCAGCAGCAGAAAGTAAAAGAACTTGGGCTTCAACGTCACTGGCCAGGCCGCCAAAGCCGCCAGGGTGGTGATGAAGCCGGTGAGCAAAATCAGCGGCATCGACAGGCCATCGGCCCCCAGAGACCACTTCAGGTCGAGCTGGGGCACCCAGGTGTAGCTCTCAACTAACTGCAACCCAGGGTTACTGAAGTCGTAGTTGAGGTAAAAAGCCGCCACAATCAACACAAAGTCGATCAGGCCCACCGACAGGGCATACCAGCGCACGGTTTTGCCGTTGTCGTCGGGCAAAAACGGGATCGCTATACAGGCCACCAGCGGCAGCAGGGTAACGGTGGTCAACCAGGGAAAAGTCGCGAGGTCCATATTGTCGTTTCTCGTCGCGTTCTGCTAAAAGGGCGGAATATTCAGGCAATTAGGGAGGTGGGGAGTGGGGGAAAGTTTTGAGTTCTTAGTTTTGAGTTTTGAATTAAAAACTAAAATTTAAAGTTCAAAACTTTCCCGTTGCCCGTTTTTAAGTCACCCCCGACAGCAGCACCAGCCCCAGCACTGCGCCAAATACGATCAGGGCGTAGAACTGAGCCCGCCCATTCTCCAGGTACTTCAACCCTTCGCCGGTTACTAGGGTGACGAGGCCCGCTAGGTTGACGAGGCCATCGACAATGCGGATATCGACTTCGAGTACCTGCTTAGCGAGCTTGCGGCTGCCCTGTACAAAGACAACTTCATAGATGTCGTCGATGTACCACTTGTTCAGCGACAGGTTGTAGAGGAAGGGGATTTTAGCGGCGATCGCCCTCGGATCAATCGCCTTGGTGCGATACATCAACACGGAGATGATGATGCCGACTGTGGCGATCGCCACGGAACTCCCTGCCATCAGCGCAAACTCGCTCCAGTCGAAGGCCTCTGCTGCTTCCGCCGCCTCAAACACCTCCCCAGGGGGATGGATGAACGCCTCAAAGTAGTTGGCAAAGGGAGTGCCGATCAGACCCACCAAGACCGAGGGCACCGCCAGCGCCATCAGCGGAAAGATCATCGACAGCGGCGACTCATGGGGTTCGTGGGCGTGGTGCCCATGGTCGTCATGGTCGTCATGGTCGTCGTGGGCGGCATCGAGGGTTAGCTCCTGGGGGTTCATCGCCCCCGGCCCTAAGGACATGCCCATCTTCTGGAGCTGGGCCCGCTTGAGGTCACGGCGAATGCCTTCGTCGTTGCCCCGAAAGCTGCCCTCAAAGGTGGAGAAGTACATGCGGAACATGTAGAAGGCGGTGATGCCCGCCGTTAGCCAGCCCACCGCCCAGAGGGCAGGGTTGACCGCAAAGGTCGCGCCGAGGATTTCATCCTTCGACCAGAAACCTGCGAAGGGGGGAATACCGGCGATGGCCAGCGTGCCAATTAAGAAAGTAATGGCCGTGACGGGCATGTACTTGCGCAGGCCGCCCATCAAGCGCATGTCCTGCGCCAGCACCGGGTCGTGGCCCACTACCGCTTCCATGCCGTGGATGACGGAGCCGGATCCCAAAAACAGCATGGCCTTGAAGTAAGCGTGGGTCATCAGGTGAAATAGACCGGCGCTGTAGGCACCAACGCCCATGGCCATGACCATGTAGCCCAGCTGCGACATAGTCGAAAAGGCCAGCCCTTTCTTAATGTCGTTTTGGGTGATGGCGATCGTGGCCCCCATAAAGGCGGTAAACGCCCCGGTGTAGGCAATCACCGTCATCACTGTGGGGATGTGCTCAAACACGGGGTACATGCGGGCCACCAGAAACACCCCCGCCGCCACCATCGTCGCCGCGTGAATCAGCGCTGAGATGGGGGTGGGGCCTTCCATGGCGTCGGGCAGCCACACGTGGAGGGGGAACTGGGCTGACTTGGCCACTGGACCTAGGAATACCAGAATGGCAAAAATGGCGGCAACGCTGGCGGGCAGGCTGCCCACATTCACCATGTCGGTGAGTCGTTCGCCCATGATTTCAAAGTCGAAGCTGCCGGTGGCCCAGAACAGGCCCAAGATGCCCAGCAGCAGGCCAAAGTCGCCGACTCGGTTGGTGACGAAGGCCTTTTGACAGGCATCGGCAGCGGGTTTGCGATCGTACCAAAAGCCAATCAGCAGGTACGAGCACATGCCCACCAGCTCCCAAAACACGTATACCTGGAGCAGGTTGGGGCTGATTACCAGACCCAGCATCGAGGAGCTAAACAGGCTCAGGTAGGCGTAGAACCGCACGTAGCCCGCATCGTGGGCCATGTAGCCATCGGTGTAGATCATCACCAGGAAGGCGACGGTGGTGACGACCACCAGCATTAGCGCCACCAGGTGATCGATGGTGTAGCCCATCTCAATGCGGAAGTCGCCCGCCGAGGCCCACTCAAACATGGCCTGGTAGGGGGCGTGGCCCTGCCACTGGCTCCAAAAAATTGCAAAGGAAAGCACCATTGCCGCCCCAATTAGGGAGACGATGAAAATCGCCACCGGCTGCCGCAGCTTGTTGGTGGCCTCGCCATAGGAAACTAGCCCGGTGCCAACTACGGCAGCCCCGATGAGCGGCAGCACCGGGATCAGCCAGGCGTATTGATAAAGCGTGTCTACAGAATCCATCTTGACTGCCTACTCCAAGAGCTTGCGTGAGTTGGCAAAAAACCGCTTACATTCTGACATACCCTTCCCCAACGAAAAGTCGGTTTCGCAGCAAAGTTGGGGAATCTAGGACGCGATCGCCGCCAGTTTGACCAACCTCAAAGCCCATCTGAGCCGTAGCCAAAGGCTGCCAAACCCTTGCCCCAGAACCATTCTGGAGATCTATCGGATTCAGGACAGGTTTCTTAAGAAAGATATCTAATTCAGCCCGCGATCGCGGGCTGAGAGCAAAATCTCTCCCTTGAGCCATAATCATGGCAACCGCTGTTCTCTATCAACAGATCAATGGCTGGCCAACCGACGATTGACTTTGGCGTAGCCTCTAGAGAAATAGATTTTTTTGGAACGCTATGAAGCTTTGGCTAGTCTGCTTTTTGATCTTATTTTTTGGAGCCGAAGCGGTTCAGTGGTTTAGCCATCTGCCCTGGGTGAGCAGCGTTGAGCTATCGCTGCCGCTGACGGTGCTGGGGGGCATTGGGCTGGCGATCGCATCCAACTATCGTCACTGGCCCGCCTTCAACCTGCC
>QBLT01000058.1 GCA_003249105.1 Leptolyngbya sp.
GGGGGGGGAGAGAGTTTTGAATTTTGAATTTTGAATTTTGAATTGAAGGCGACGGGTGAATTGAAGGCGACGGGCAGGTGAGCCGATCGAAGAGGGGGACGGCGTGGCCCCAGGTGAGAGTGGGGAAGAAGGGGGAATTGGCCCAGCGCTGGGCTTTGAGCAGCATGTCGCGGGTGGGGCCGCCGCCGTGATCGCCGACGCCGGGGAGCCAGAGGGCATCGGTAAACCCGGTGTTGGCTTCCCACTGGCAGGCGTATTCGGCCATGGCGACGGGGTCAATGTCGGTGCCGATGGGGGGCAGGGTAACGCCCGTAATCTCGGTGCCGTCGAGCCCTTGCCAGGTGAACAAGTCGTGGGGAAAGGGGTTGGTGTCGTTCCAGCGCAGTTTTTGGGTGGCGAAGTAGCGAATGCCGCCCAGGGTGAGCAACTGGGGCAATTGCCAGGAGAAGCCGAAGGTGTCGGGTAGCCAGGCGATCGCGCTCACTTTGCCAAACTTCTCGGCACAGTAGCGCTGGCCATAGAGAATCTGTCGGGCGATCGCCTCTCCCCCCGGCAAATTTAAATCAGGCTCGACCCACAGCCCGGCATCAATCGCCCAGCGTCCAGCTTTAACTTCTTGCTGAATGGTGGCGAATAGCTCGGGGCGGTGCTGCTCTAGCCAGGCAAACAGCGCGGGGGAGGAGTGGGTAAAGGTCAATTCAGGAAAGTCTTGTTGGAGCGCTAGCACCGAGCGAAAGGTGTTCTCGGCGGCTTCCCAGGTTTCGGGCACGGGCCAGAGCCAGGCCAGATCTAAATGGGCGTGGCCCAGGCAGTGGAGGGTGCGCTGCTTGAGCCAGGGAGAGAATTGCTTCAGAGCATTCCGCACGCGCAGAAGGGAGGTGTGGAAGCGAGGGCGATCGCCCATCCCATCCCAATCAATCTCCCCGAGAGCCTGGGTAAGGCTGTCGAGCTTTGCCCCATCAAACTGAGCCAGGTAGGTAGCCAGCACCGCCAGTTCGTCGGCCACAAAGCCGGGTTCGGGGCAGTCGCCTTCCAAAGCCTCAAACACCAGTTCGGCTTGCACCAGTGCCCCTTCGTCGTGGCCCGGACTCAGCAGTTTCAGCGTAACATCCACTGATTCTCCCGGCACAACGTAGTCCGTCAGCACAATGCGCGTCCAGCAGTCGAAGATATCCCCCGTTTGCACCAGTTCGCCATTGACGAAAATATCGGCCTGGTCGGCCCACCAGCGCAGCGCCAGCCGCGCCGTTAGCCCCTGCACTGGGTAGCCATTGAGATCGGTGGGCCAGGTAAACCGCTGGTGCAGCCATAGAGGCACTTTGCCCTGGGGCCAGGCGATGTAGCGGTGCTCGTTTAGAGCTACTAGCGGCCAGGTTTGCCAGGCATTGCCAAGGGGAAGATCCAGATTTTCCACAGCCTCAGGACAGCGGTGCCAGGTACCCCGCACATCCAGTTGGCTCAGGTGACGGAGGCGATCGAGGGTCGCTAAAATCTGCGGCGGCAGTCCAGGGAGAACGGTGGCGGGGGGCATGGCTCCGGTATGATCAAAAGCAGTCTCCCCAGTGTAGGCAGAGTTATGGCGACTTCGTCGCGCTCGTTTCAAAGCCAGACCGTGGCCCGCTTGGTGGCTGGATACCGGCAGGTTGCCCACAGCACCGGGCAGTGGCTACGCCAGGGGCGCATCGCAGCGGTTTGGGGTCTGCAAGTGGCCGTTTATCCCCTCTATGCGGCGGTGCAGGGCTTAAGAATGGGCTCCCGACGGCTGCAAGCCACTCGTCCTTGGCAGCCGGTTTGGGCCAGACTGACTGGGGCACTCCCTCCAGAACTGGTAGCAGCAGACACGCCGATTCGCGCCTTGCTGTCGGTCATTCAACCGCCGGTAGTCCACGGTCAAATGGTGCGGCCTGGCGGACTACAGCTAGTCAATGTCCATGGGCCATGGCTGAAGCAGTCGAAGGCTGGCGCAGTGCTAACGCCCGGCCAGTGGCATCTAGTGCCGCTCAATGAACCCATTCGTGGGATCGCCTCAGACTTGGCCGGTCGGCAGCTAGTACTTGTGACCGTTGACAACGGGATTTTTGCTGACCTGACCGACGACCAGCAGCAGCGGATTCAGCAGGCCCTGGTGCTGATGCTGGCAGAATATGCTCGGGTGCAGCGCCGCCACAGTCTTCACTCTCAGCTCCAGCAGCCTGGGCTGCCTCTACCCCAGACCAACCCAGCGGTGCTGCCCCCTCTGCGATGGGTTCCCGCTGCGCTGCGCTGGCTGCAAACTAGCCCCCTGGCGGCGGCCACCAATCTGTTTGGCGAAGCCAGCCAGCAGGCAATCACTCTCCACAGACGCACTACGCATCGCACCATTGGCCAAAGGCCTCAAATCGAGGCCGCAACCCCAGAGCCCCAAAACCCCTACGGGCACTATCCGCCGCGTTTTTGGGGTCAGCCTACGTTGAGAATGCCAGCGACAGCCTCTGTCGAGCAGGCCGCTAAATTGGCGGTAGCGACATCCGGGGCGGTATTCGTAGCTGCTAGAGGGCCTAATGCCCCTGCTCCAGCGACCCAGGGACATGATGGGGCGATCGCCCCAAGCAACCCAACCATTAGCACTGTCACCGCCGACCGCTCAACTACACTCCTGGGAACGAATCCATATCAGCTCGATTCTCCAAGCGCCCTAGATGTCAAAGTCACTCAAATCAACTATGTCGACCCGCCCCTAGTCACCGTGCTGCGGGGGTTAGACTGGGTGCTCTACGTGCTCGAAACCTGGCTGCGAATGGCGTGGGCCTGGCTGGGATCGCTCTGGTAGATTAGCCAATGCTGTCAGATCGGCGAACGTTTGGCGATATGATAGACCAAGCTTAGTCCTGCACCGGGGCCGTTTCCGTCAGCGGAATGTGGCTACTGCTTGGGGCAGGTCTTGGGCCTACTCTGCTACCGGTTTGGAGACCTAACTCATGCTCACCCTTAAGATTGTGGTTTACCTCGTAGTCGCCTTCTTTGTGTCTCTGTTTGTGTTCGGTTTTTTGAGCGGCGACCCCTCCCGTAACCCCGGACGCCAGGATATGGACTAGGTCTACCTGGGTCATAGGTTGATGTCTACTGAATGGCAAACGCCCTAGGAGTTGCTCCGGGGCTTGCCACCTAGTGTCCCCTGCGGAACCTGCACCGCCAAAAGTAGTCTGGGAATTGGCGGCCCTGCTATGAGTTGCCCGTCTGTGCCCTAGGGCTGCTACATCAAGGTTAATGGCCTGGTGACGGCGCCCTGCTTGAGCCCGCTTGCCGGGCTTTGTTTTTGCTTTGGTGATGCCAGCCTATGCCTTTGCCGCCTATGTTGCCCGCTGTGCCCCCGCTCCCAGAGTCAGCCGAAGTCGTGCTGGTTTCGGCGGTAGCGGCTACCTCTAAAGGGTTAGGGAACCAGGGGGTTGCGTTGGCGGAGCCTGGCCTTTGGTCAATCGCCCCGACTGCTGGAACCGGGGCAAGTTCTCCGCCGTTAAGCAGGGTTAGCCTGCTCTCACCGCTGTTGGCGAACGATCACGGTTCAGAACCCCTGGTGCCCGAGCCCACCGATAGTGCGCCGCTGGAACCCGCTAACCCCGCGATCGAGGACACCGAAGCGCCGGTTGAAGTCGACTCAGCACCTCCTCCGCCTGAACCTGCGCCGGAAAGTCCCCAACCCGAAAATTCTGAAACTGAAGCACCTGAGCCGGAACCAGCCGATGCCTCTGGTGAGGCGGCCCCGGTCGAAACCGAACTGCCGACTGAGGGGGTGGGCTCTATTTTGCTGCGGGCCGATCGCCAGGAGTTTGAGCCCATTCGCCAGATCGTGACCGCGACCGGCGATGTGCTGGTGCAGTTTGGCACGGGGCAGCTGGCCGCCGATCGCCTCTGGGCCAACTTAGTCAATCGCCACCTGCGGGCCGAGGGCAACGTTTTCTTTAACCGCAACAACCAAATTATTGAGGGCGCAACCGCCACCTACAACCTGTTGCAGGGGGCAGGCACCATTACCGAGAGCCGGGGTGAGCTAGAACTGACCACCCTGGAAGACGATTTCTCCACCGATGCAGCTGGCCTAGGGCAGGGCGCTAACGTTCCCCTTGACTATCGGCTGCAAAATCAGCGCTCCATTTCCCAGGTGACTAGCCCAGGCGGACTTGTTTTGGCGACGGGCGATCCTCAAGGGTTGCTGGGGGGGGAGCAGCGCCCGATTGAGCGAGTACGGTTTGAGGCCGAGCGAATTTCCTTTGATGCCGACGGTTGGTACGGCGAGCAGGTGCGGCTGACGAACGATCCCTTCTCGCCCCCCGATTTAGAATTCAGGGCCAATACTGTGCGGCTCACCCCCCTCAACGAGGTTGAGGATGAGCTGGTCTTTGAGAACCCCCGGCTGGTGTTTAACCAGGGGCTCTCCATTCCGCTGTTTAGAAATCGCTTTGTGCTGACCCGAGGGCAGCTGCCTGCAGAAGCCTTAAATCCGCTGCCTACGGGCATCGGCATTGATGGGCGCGATCGCGGCGGCCTGTTCGTTGAAGCCCCTGTGCCAATCAATATAGCGGGGCCATTGAACATTACAATTGCGCCTCAGTTTCTTGTCTCCCGCTGGTTGGGCGACTCCAACTACAACATTGCTGACCCGGCTAACTTTGGTTTGGCGGCCGAGGTTGAGGGCCCCATAGGGCCACGCACCCAAGTGCTGGGCTCACTGAGTTTAGCGGGCTTTGACTTAGCCAATTTCAGCGAGCAATTTCGGGCCAGCCTTCGGGCTCGGCAACTGCTTGGCACCCACCGCCTCACCCTGGAGTACAGCTACCGCGATCGCCTCTTCAACGGCTCCCTCGGGTTTCAGGATGTGCAAAACACCATCGGTGCTCTGCTTGAGTCTCCCGTGGTGGCCCTGGGCAACAGCGGCATTAACCTCACCTATCAGGTGTCTGGGCAGTACGTTACCGCCAACACCGATCGGGCTGATCTCCTCGCCCCCGGGCAGGGCATAGGTCTAACCAGCCTGTTCCGATTTCAGGGTAGCGCTGACCTCACCCGCAGTTTCTTACTGTGGCAGGGGCGGCCGCTCCCCGCCACCCCCACCGAAGGGTTGCGCTACTCTCCCCGACCGCTGGTGCCCAACCTGGTGCTAGGGGTTGGCCTCCGGACTGGAGCCACCTACTACACCAGCAACGACCTCCAAGAGTCGCTAGAAACTAGAGTCGTTCTGTCGGGGCAGTTGGGCCACCTCCAGCGCCAAACTTTTGACTACACCCAGTTTAATATCGGTTTTAGCCGCACCATCCTCGGCGGCGATACATCCCCTTTTCTGTTTGATCGAACGGTTGACCAAAACGTACTGTCTGGGGGCATTATTCAGCAGATCTATGGGCCTTTTTTAGCTGGTTTTCAGGCCTCAATCAACGTCGATAGCGGACGCACCGTTGATAGCAATCTCATTTTTGAATACCGCCGCCGCGCCTACGGGCTGCTATTGACCTACAGCCCCACCCAAGAAACCGGTTTTTTAGGATTTCGGATCAGCGGCTTTGACTGGGTGGGGCGTACCGCTCCCTTTGATGCGCCGCGAGGCACCCCCAGCGATGCAGTGGTGCAATAGCTCGACCTCTCAGGAAAGGTAATAAACCTTACGATGGTAGTCTTTACGCTGGCTTAAGATTAAGCTGAGAGACAATGACTACCTAAATGCCCCCGGTGGGGGTCAACGCGTAGGCAAACCACTATGACTCACTCCAGCAACACCCCAGATGTTGAACCCATCTACCAGTTGCTCACCAGCTACAGCTTTGACGCTGAGGGCTATCCCACCGAAGCTGTGATTGCCGGTTGGTTAGCCGAGTTTGGCCCGGTCTGGGTAAGCCACGCTATCACCGAAGCCCTTTATCAAGGGCGCTACAAAGTTATTTCTATCGACCAAATTCTCAAGCTGTGGCAGCGGCGGGGCCAGCCCATTCGCCACTTCAATCGCGAGTTTGAGTCCATCATCTTAGGGCAATCGCTGCTTTGCCCCACTGGCTACGGCGATGGCGCAGAGTCCTCAACCGTGCGTCGGCCACTGCCGGCGATCGCCCCAACCACTCTAGATCCAAAGGTTGATGCCCCGATCGAGACTGACGCACTGCTCGCCAGTGCTGCGCCTCTTACCCCAGCGCCTACCGATTTGCCCCCTAACTCAACGGCAACCGATTCAGAAACAGAGGTAGCTACTAAATCATTGGCCGGAGCTGAACTAGACGCTGAGGTTGCAAACGCCCCGGCGATCGCCCCGGCACCAAACAATCCCGACATTCCCAAGTTTCGCCCGCTGCCTGCGGAGGCTGCGTCCCCCTGGCACCAGGCCGACATCATTCAACCCTTTGTACCCCGGCGCGATGGGTCAGAGCTACACGAGCGGCTGCGATCGGTGGTGCAGGGAGGCATGCGAGAATAAATGCCTCCCCTAGGACCTGGTGGCGTATACTGATGTAGTACGCACGATCTATACCAATGGTTCAATACACCCTGGCCCAGAGCCCAGATGTCGTTTTGACGATATCTGGCAAAGACTCTCGCAAAGCTCGCGATAAGGCAATGGATCAGCTCATGGCCATGCTTGACGACGGCGAGTTGCCAACCGCTTTGGCCGATGGTTTTAGCATCGAGCAACTGGTCGAAGTCCAGTCCCCTACCTCCTCCGAAGCAGTGCAGCAGCAAGAAGACGCGGTCGTAGAGGCCATTCAGGTTTTGAACCAGCTAGCTACTCTCAAGGTCAAAGTGCAGTCCTCCCGCGATGAAGCGCTGCAAGTGAGATCTCTAGTCGATCTCCTTTTCACCGACGATCCCATGACCGATAACCAACTCACCGAGCTAAAGGACGGCTTTAAGGTGCTGAAGTCTTTTGCCCAAAGCAATCTACGCTTTAAAGAAGCCCGCGCCCAGGCTGAAAATGCCCGACAGGTGCTAGACGAGGCGTTGGGGAACTAGGCTGCTAGAGGGTTGCCCAAGGATAAAGGACAGAGGCAGGTAGCACTCTGCCGACGCGCAGAGGCTGAGCATCGCACATTCACTAAAAAAGTTTGAGTGAATTTCTGGTAAATGTTGGGGTAAGCACAAACTCCCCATCGAAGTTATCCGAAGATTTGGGGATATTTCAGTGTTTACACGCAAATTTCCCCATCATCGTTATGAAGTATTTGACCCAGCTTGGCTTTTCGCTGCTAACTACCCTTGGGGTTGCCACGTTTTCTATCGCGGCGGATGCAGCCCTGCTGGTGGGAAATACCTCGGGTAATAACATCGTTATTTTTGATGAAATTACCGGTGACTTTCGGGGAGAACTGATCCCAGATAGCGGCCTGTTGGATAGCCCCGATACCTTCGTGTATGGGCCAGATGGCAACCTGTATATCAGCAGCGGTACCACCCCAGAGAATTCTGCCGTTTTGAGGTTTACTCCCCAGGGAGAGTTCATCGACGTGTTTGCGTCAGGGAATGGCCTGTTTCGGCCCTACGGTGTAGCCTTTGGCCCCGATGGCAATCTGTACGTCAGCAGCTTTCTATCTGACGAGATTTTGCGCTACGACGGCACCACTGGGGAGTTTATTGACGTGTTTGCCAGCCGTCAGGGAATCACTCCGGATGGCCTCAACGGCCCCAACGGTCTGCTCTTTGGCCCCGACGGTCGACTCTACGTGACGACCCAGGGCAGCGTTGCGGTGGAGGGGGTGCCCGTCTTTGGCCAGCCCAGCATTGTTCTGAGCTATGACATCGCCACTAAAGCCAAAACGGTGTTTGCCGAACAGCCAGAGCCGTCGCCCGACAGCTTTGGGTTTGTGAGCTTTTTAGGTATGGCGGTAGACCCCCTCAGCGGCGAACTGCTGGTCAGCGACTTTGCCAATGGCATTCGCCGCTACGACTTTCTCACAGGAACGCTGTTGGGCGAACTCTCGACCAACTACACCGACTCTGTGCCGAGCAGCAGCTTCATCGGTAGCCTGGCCTTTGCCCCCAACGGCGACCTGTTCACCGTGGGCTTCGATATCGTTTCGGAGATTGGCTCCATCCTTAAATATGACGGGCTGACTAAAGAGCGATCGCTGCTAGCCGATGCCAACCCCGAGCTACAGCGCCCCATTGGCATTCTCTACGCCGCGCAGCCGGTGCCCGAGCCGTTTGCCTTGGGAGGGCTGGCGATCGCCGCTGGTGGCCTGATGCTCTCTCGCCGCCGCTAACCAGTATCCGTTTATCCTGCCGTAGCTACTGTAAATTCAAATCCCTGTGGGTGAAGGGTTTGGCGTTGCTGCCGCTGTAGGTCGTAGACACGTGGCCGTCGCCGACCAGCTGATACTTGTAGGTGACCAGTCCCTCTAGCCCCACCGGGCCGCGAGGGGGCATTTTTTGGGTGCTGATGCCGACTTCGGCCCCGAATCCGTAGCGGAAGCCATCGGCAAAGCGGGTCGAACAGTTGTGGTAGACTCCGGCGGCATCGACGCGATTCATAAAATGGGCGGCGGTGGCGGGGTTCTGAGTGGCGATCGCCTCCGTATGGCGCGACCCGTAGGTGTTGATGTGGGCGATCGCCTCTTCCACCGACGCCACCACCTTGATGGCCAAAATCAAATCGCTGTACTCCGTCGCCCAGTCTTCTTCAGTGGCGGGGAGCAAATCGGGCACAATCTGCCGCGCCTGCCCATCGCCCCGCAGCTCAACCTGGGCCGCCCGCAGCGCCGTCGCCAGCGTCGGCAAACCCTGAGCGGCAATATCCTGGTGAATCAGCAGAGTTTCGATCGCATTGCAGGCCGAGGGATAGGCGGTTTTGGCATCGACGGCGATCGCGATCGCCTGCTCCAAATCTGCCTCGCTGTCAATGTACAGATGGCAAATGCCGTCCGCATGGCCCAGCACCGGAATGCGCGTATTCTCCTGCACAAACCGCACAAACGCGTTGGATCCGCGCGGGATAATCAAATCCACGTAACCCTCCAGATCCAGCAGGGCGCGGGTTTCTTCACGGGTAGTCAAGAGCTGCACCGCCGCTGGGTCTACCCCAGCCTTCTCAAGCCCCTGCTTGATTGCTTCCACCAGAGCCGTGCACGATCGCACCGCCTCTTTGCCTCCTTTAAGAATCACCCCGTTGCCCGACTTAATCGCCAGGACCGAAATCTGCATCACCGCATCGGGGCGCGACTCAAAGATCACCCCCAGCACCCCCAGCGGCACCGCCAGCCGCTTGAGCACCAGTCCCTCGTCTAGCTCGCGGTGAATTTGCACCGTCCCTACGGGATCGGGCAGACGGGCCACGTCGCGCACACCAGCGATCGCCCCCGCCAGCTTCACCCCGTCTAGCTTGAGCCTGCCGTAAAGCGGCTTGGCCAGGTTGTCGGCCAGGGCAGCTTCGCAGTCGGCCTGGTTAGCCGCCACGATGCGATCGGCATTGGCCTCCAGGGCAGCGGCGACGGACTCAATCGCCTGGTTTTTGGCCTCAGCAGAGAGACTAGCTAGGGTTTGCGCTGCCTGGCGAGTGGCCTGGGCGATCGCCAACAGCGGCTGAGTGGCAGCATCCTGGGCAAGGGGAGAAACGGTCATAGCAATACGACAACCCGGCAATACTCCAGTCTACCGTTTCAACGCAGAACGATTAAGGCTTAGGGTTTGCGGTTCACCTACTACCTATCTACCCATCTACTCCTCCGCTGGCTCATCCAGATGAGCCGACGCTTCACGGTAAAGATTGAAGACGTGATCGTCCTTGAGGCAGTAGAGCACGTTGCGCCCCTGCTTGCGATAGCTGACTAGACGCGTAGCGCGCAAAATCCGCAGCTGATGTGACACCGCCGACTCGCTCATCGATACAGCAGCAGCCAGCTCACCCACCCGCATTTCGCTTAGGGCTAGGGCCGAGAGAATGCGCCAGCGATTGGGGTCGCCCAGCACGCCAAAAAATTCGGCCATGCGCTGGGCCTTATCCAAGCTCAAAATCTCGTCCACAGGCGATGGGCCAGCGGGGCAGCAGGCAGGGTCGTCAAGAGGCGGGCGATCGCCCGCCATGTCAGTCATCTCCGAATAATGGCCAGGGCCTAGAGGCATATCCAACCGTCACAGCAAACAATAGCAACTGTTTAACGCATGAACACCTGTTCACATGTTATAGTCCAACTCATGAACAGGTGTTCAAGTGTTTGAGCATCAGTTTAGTTCACTTAACCTACGAGGAAACTTGCCATGACCACTGTCACCCAGATGAAATGCGCCTGCGACTCCTGCCTCTGCGTTGTTGACACCAGCCAGGCCGTAGAAAAAGATGGCCATTATTTTTGCAGCGAAGCCTGCGCTGACGGTCATCCCGAAGGGTCTGCGGGCTGCGGCCATCCCGGCTGCGGCTGCAATGGCTAACCCATCTCGGTCAGGGCACAGAGGACGCCGTTCTCTGTGCCCTGCCGTTCCTGTCCACCGCTAGAATCCTAAACCCTCGTAAAATTAGGAAAAAGGCAAACCAAGGGGACAGGTTCAATCCATGGCGCAAAACGACCCCAATCGCGTGCTCCGGCTGCTGCCGCTAGTGGCTGGCGGCTTGGGCGGTACTCTGCTGTTGCTCAATCGAGTGCTGACCCCTGTCCTGACCGAATCCCAGGCGCGATCGGACGTGATGGGTGTCATTCTTAGCGCCCTGCTGATTTTGACGGGCCTGCTGTGGCAGCGGGTGCAGCCTACCCTGCCCGAAGCCGTGACGCTGGTTGGCGAAGAAGGATTAGAACTAGATGAGGCTCTGCCCGACACCGCTAAAACCGAACTGGCCTGGGCTTCCCATTTACTGCTCACCAACACCGTCACGCGCTCCGTTGTTGCCTACCGCCAGGGAAAAACCCTGCTGCGGCGCGGCGTTTTAGCGCCAAAGGCCGAAGTTACCCCCGGCCCAATTCTGAAGCGGGTGTTAGAGACTGGCAAAGCCGTGTATTTGGTGAATCTCAAGATTTACCCAGGCCGGGTGGAGTTTGATTATCTGCCCGAAAACACCCAGGGCGTGATCTGCCAGCCCATGGGCCAAGGTGGGGCGCTAATCTTGGCGGCCAATGCCCCTCGCAGCTACACCCGCCAAGACGAAGCCTGGATCGAAGGTATCGCCGATAAGCTGGGTCACAGTCTAGATAACTGCGTCTTGAACACCTTAACTGACCCAAGAGCTGAGTCGTCTTTAGCTAAGTAGCTAGTAGATTTGTTAGCCACCTTTACCATTTATTATGATTGCCGAATGTCCTTATTGCGAATTGAAAGTTGATTGTGAGGATAAAGGCCATATTGACTTTGACACTGGCTCTGGCTATCCAACAAAAGTTGTGTTATTGAAGTGCAAGATTTGTCAAAAGCCATTGCTTGGCATTGCAGAAATGTTTCAAGTCGATTATGAGAAATGGGAATGGGATGCTGCGTCGCGACTATGGCCGGATCCTGAAGCTGACATCAATGGAACGATTCCAGAACTCGTTCGCAATTCATTGATCGAGGCCAAGCTCTGCTTCAAGGCAAAGGCTTATAGTGCTTGCACAGTCATGTGTGGACGAGCTATCGAGGGTGTGTGCAAACATCATGATGCAGGAATAAATTCACTGGCCACTGGACTCAAGAAGCTTCGAGAAAGTGGTGTCATTGATGAACGAATGTATAGTTGGGGCGAGGCACTCCGCATAAGTCGGAATTTAGGCGCACATG
The DNA here is from genome assembly GCA_003249105.1 of Leptolyngbya sp. Classification (GTDB taxonomy): domain Bacteria; phylum Cyanobacteriota; class Cyanobacteriia; order Phormidesmidales; family Phormidesmidaceae; genus Nodosilinea. The sequence continues at coordinate 11,692 of QBLT01000058.1, forward strand.
CAACAACAGAGCAAATAAATCAGGAAGATGCCCACGATTTACTTGATTTTAGCATTGCAATATGTGAGCACATATTCATTCTTAATGTGAAGTTTGATCGCTTTAAGCAACGTCAATTAGGAGCTTAGTAAAGCTTTGAACTCCATCGTTTTTAATACAGCTCGTACTTAAGCCACTGGCAGGGGAGTGTGCCGTTATAAACCGCTACCCGCTGAGCCGACTTGAGGCCGATGTGTTGCGAGAGGGCTTTGTTGCCGCTGAGCACGAAGGCCGTCCAGCCCTTGAAGCGCTGCTTCAGCACGTTCCCCAGCAGTTTGTAAAATGCTCCTAAATCTTCATCGGCACCCAGGCGTTCGCCGTAGGGTGGGTTGCACAGCAGAAAGCCGCTGTCAGCAGGAGCCTCTAGATCGGCCAGGTCGGCGGCCCAAAAGTTGATCTGCTCGGCCAAATCACAGCGCTGGGCGTTGAGTCGGGCCTGGTGAATGATGTCGGGATCGCGATCGCACCCTCCCACCCAAACACCCAAATCGTCTTTGCGCGCGGCCTCCGCCTCCTGCCACAGCCGATCCCACAGGTCGCCGTCAAAGTCAGGCCAGGTCTGAAAGCCAAACTCTTCGCGAAAAATGCCTGGGGCGATGTTGAGCGCCGCCATACTGGCCTCCAGGGGCAACGTGCCCGAGCCACAGAGGGGATCCAGCAGCGGCACGTCGCCCGGCCATTCGGTCAGCTTCACCAGCGCTGCCGCCAAGGATTCTTTCAGCGGGGCGGCCCCCACCGCAGGGCGGTAGCCGCGGCGGTGCAGGCTGCTGCCCGAGCTATCGAGGCTGACGGTAGCGGTGTCGTCTTGAACGTGGACGTTGAGCCGCACCTCGGGGTGCTGGGTGTCGATGGTGGAGCGATCGCCCCAGTGCTGCCGCTGCTGATCGACCACGGCATTTTTCACCTGCAGGGCGGTGAAATGGCTGTGGTTGAGGCTGCGGTTTTTGCCGGTGGCATCGACGGCAAAGGTGAGATCAGGGGTGAGGTAGGGCCGCCAGTCGATTTTCTGGATGCCTCGGTAGAGATCTTCGGCGTCATAACAGGAAAAGTCGCCCAGTTTGACCAGCACCCGAAAGACCAGCCGCGACCAGAGGTTGACCCGATACAGCAGGGCCAGGTCGCCCTCAAAGGCTACCCCGCAAAAGCCAGGCTCAATCTGCTGGGCACCCAACTCTTCGAGTTCGGCGGCGGCTAAGGCTTCTAGCCCACGGGCAACGGTGGCGAAATATGCGGCCATAGGCCTCCCCTACGAGTTCTGCTGTACGCCCCAGCATAGCGGGATCCTTCAACTTAGGGGGATCAAAGGCCGACTTTATAAGGCATCTACCGTTTTGTTAAGACCGGATATTTCGACACCGCTCTGGCCTAAAAGCTAAGCTATTCTATGGATAACATGATGGATAATACCCTTCTAGGTGTATTAGGTGTATGGTTGCTAGGCCAAGCAGCCCTGGGGTCACTTCTGCCCTTAGCCATCGCTCCGGCCAACTGTCGAATTTTGAGAGGAACGACTTATTTCTAAGACGCAACTGGTAAACCGGCAAATTCGCTCACCACAGGTATTCCTCATCGATCAGGAGAACCAAAATCGGGGGCTCATCGATACTCGCGAAGCGCTTACGCTGGCCGAGGATGCAGGGCTCGACCTGGTGGTGGTCTCTAACGGCAAAGATGCCCCTGTGGCCAAAATTCTGGACTACGGCAAGCTTCAGTACCAGCAGAGTAAGCGGCAGAAGCAAAGCTCTAAGCCGTCTTTGAAAGAGGTCAAGCTGCGCCCCAACGTGGGTGAGTCTGACTACCAGCTCCGCATTCGTCGCTCGGTCGAGTGGCTGTCGAAGGGAGACTCGGTTAAGTTTTTGGTGCGCCTGCGCGGGCGTGAGCACCAGCACCGCGATCGCGCTGGAGAGCTGCTCGATAGAATCGTGAAGGACATCGGCGATGCGGGCAAGGTGCAGGCCCTCGACAAAAAAGCCCTGGTGCTGATGATTACCCCCGCTTAAGGGTAATCCGGTCGTTCCCCTGGCTGCATGCTGGCGACTGCTTGGTCGTCCCTGATAGCTTGGCTCCTAAGTTCTACGGTTAGGTGGCCCAGTCTAAGATCTGGGCTACCTGTTGCCATACCGTGACGGGGTTAAAGGGTTTGGCAATTATCCCAGCCACACCCAGGGTGCAAAAGCGATCGCGATCGCTGGTCAACACCTTGGCGGTGAGCAAAATTACGGGTATGGCCTGGGTCTGGCGGCTAGCCTGAAGCTGCGCGTACACCGCAAATCCATCCATATCGGGCATCGAGACATCCAGCAGGATGGCGTCCCAGGGGGCGGCTAAGGCTTTGTCTAGGCCCTCCTGCCCCGACCCGGCGCTGTCGGTTTGCCAGCCGCCAAACTCCTCCAGCGAGAGGCAGACCACTTCGCGAATGTCCAGTTCGTCGTCAATCACTAAAATTCGCCTGCTCATACTCTCTTCAAGGGCAGCGTAAAGAAAAATGTACTGCCACAGCCGACCTGGCTCTCTACCCAGATTTCCCCGCCGTGCTGCTCCACAATCTGTTGGCAGATGGCCAGCCCTAGCCCGGTACCGCCGCGCTGCCGCGAATCAGACACATCCACCTGCTGAAAGCGCTCAAAAATCACCTCCAGACGATCCGCTGGAATGCCGCGCCCCTGATCTTTGACAGCGATCCGTACCCAGGTTGGCTGATCCCCAGGAGTGGGGGCAGCGATCGCTTTAGGGCTAGAGACCGGCACCGCTGTCAGCCAAATTTTGCTCCCCGCTTTAGAAAATTTGATCGCATTGCCCAGCAGGTTAGTCAGGGTCTGCACCACCGCATCGGGGGCGGCCAGCACCGTAGCGGCAGCGGGCGTGACCTGAAGGGCAACATTGGCCTCCAGAGCGATCGCCTCTACCCCGTTGACCGCCAGCGTCATCAGCTCCTCCAGGGGGCAGGGTTCTAGAGTGAGCTCAATGCGGCCCGACGTTAAGCGCTCTAGATCGAGAATGTCGTTGACCAGTCGAATCAGTCGTTCAGTATTGCTGAGGGCCATGCCCAGCATCTGCTGGGTCTTCTGGGGCCGATTGTGCAGCACCCCCGACTCTAAAATGCCCAGGGCACCGCGAATGGCGGTGAGGGGCGTGCGCAACTCGTGGCTGATGATCGAGATAAACTCATCCTTGAGGCGATCGATGCGGTAGCGATCGCTGATGTCGCGCACCACCACTAGCACCTCGTCCTGGGTCACCGGAATAATCCGCGCCTCTTCGTAGAACGTCTGCCCCTCGGAGACAAACTCGTACTCCTGGCGCTGAATGGTGCCCGTCTCTAGGGCCAGTTCAACGCAGCGCTGGCGCTCCTGGGCAAGGGTGCCGGGCAGGTTCTCATACATACTCTTCTCGTAGAGCCGGTTGCGATCGCCCAGCCAATTCACCGCCTCTGGGTTATAGATCGCCAGCGGGCGACCCTCTCGGCCCAGGCGCATCAGCAGGTCAGGAATGGCGTCGATCAGCGCTTTTTGGGTGGCCTCACTGGCGGCTAGGGAGGCCATCTGCTGGGCCACCTGATGCTCCAGCTCGCGCTGGTAGTCAATGCGAAACCGCTCGACCTGTCGTCGCTCGGTGATGTCCTGAAACGTATTGATACTGTAGAGCACCTGCCCCAGGCTGTTGAACACCGGAATTGTGTGCACCTCTAGGGGAATACGGCGATCGCCAGCCTCAACCTCAATATCATCGGTGTAGGCAGTTTCACCCCGCAGCCCGCGAACCACGGGCAGTTCGGCGATGGGGTATAGCTCGTCGCTGCCGGCCCGGTAGAGCTGATAGGTTTCCGCCAGTTGTTCGACGTCGGCAGGCGTCACGCCGTTGACCAACAGCTCTTTGCCCTTAGCGTTGAGAAACAGCATTTGCCCCGCCTGGTCGTGCACGCTCAGGGCCACTGGCACCCCGTTCAAGAAAGTAGCCAGCGTGTTCTCGCGATCCTTGAGGGCGTGAAACGACGACACCAGCTGGCCCACCATGCGGTCAAACCCCTGGCGCAGAGCTTCAACTTCCTGAATGGTGCTGGGCTGGGTGGGCGGCACCACGGCCAGGCCGTCGGTCATGGCCTGGGTCGCCCGCTGAAGCGACAAAATCGGCTTAGATATGTATTCAGCCGTCCAAATGCCGAGGCCGATCGACCCAATCAGAGCCAGGGCGCACAGTAGGGCCGTACGGGCCGTATTGGCATCGATGTCGGCCATAAATTCAGAGGTCGGCACGGCGGTGACCAGCAGCCAGTTCAAGTCGCCCTGGAGCGGCGTTGTCTGCACAAAATACTGCTCTTGACCAAACCGGAGGTGAGAAAAGCGCGGCGATCGCACATTCCTAAGGCTGCCGTAATCGGCAATCAGACTGGCTGCCACCGCCCGAGTCAGCGGATCACGGCTTTGATCTACGGCCAATCGGCGAGACTGCAACGCCACATTTTGCGCCGGATCAGAGCGCGGCTGTTGATCAAACGGCAGCTCTCCGGTGGAGGTCGCGACCAGATAACCATCGGGCTCAACTAAGAAAATTTGTCCCTTGCCGCTTGGCAGCAGATGCTGCAAAAACTCTCCTAACTGCGTGAGCAAAATCCCAGTGCTAAAGACGCCGCCAAAATCTCCGTCGGGGGTTTGAAAGGGGACAAACCGCACCATGACCAAGCGAGGCTGATCGTCTCCTCGCTCTAGGCTTACGACTAGCCGCCATAGACCCTCTGGGCTAGCCTGGGCCGCCGTATACCACGGGTTGTCCGGAGGGTCGCGGTGGGGGTCGTACCCCCTCCGAATTGGCGGTAACAGCGTCTTAGATTGGTCAGCGACATCTAGCTGGTAGCGGTAGAGCCGATTGTCGACCACGGTCACATTGCGCTGCCGCACTGCAAAAAGCTCAGGCGATGTTTGACGAGCCACGTTGAGAAACGCCCCGGCCTCATTGGCAACGACAATGCCCGTCAGCTCCGGAAACAGCTGGAGCTGCTCCACCAGATGGCTTTCTAGACCAGCCAAATCGGTGCTGCTAACCATGCCGGTTTCCAGCAGATGGGCATTGGTCTGGGCCACCAGGCGGGAGGTTTGCAGATAGGCACTGAGATTTTCCCTCGCCCGCTGGCCTGTAATTGTCATCATTTGACGGGCGATATCCTGCACGGCCCCCTGCCCACTGCGGTACGACAGGTAACCCACCAGTCCCGTAATGCCAATCACCTGCAACAAGAATGGAACGATGAGCAAATTGCGCAGAGAAAACTTCATGGCTAGGTCGAGTTTACTCAGCACATTGGGTATAAGCAAAAGGTGTTGCCGCCGCGCAGCTTGGCGTCTTTGAGAGCCTGGTCGGCGGTTTTCAATAGCAGATCGCTGGAGAGGGTGCCGGTGGGAGTAGTGCCGCCGATGCCCAAGCTCAGGGTAATGTAATCCCCCGCGTCAGGGGTAGGCTGAGGAATTTTGAGATCGGTGACCGCTTGCTGCAAGCGCGAAACCACCCGCAGCGCCCCATCTAAGTTGGTGTTAGGTAGCACAATGGCAAATTCATCGTCGCCGCAGCGGGCTACTAGGTCAATGTTGGGGTTGACGGTGCGGTGCAGGGTGCGCGCAACGCGGCGCAGGGCCGCATCCCCCGCCTGCTGCCCGTAGATCTGGTAGTAGGTGCGCAGGCTGTCGGGGCTGCATAAAATTAGCGAGATCGGGGCCTGGTCTTGGCAGTGGCGCTCCCACTGCTGCTGCAAAAAGGCGTCGAATTGTAGGCCGTTGGCTACCTGGGTGAGGGGGTCGGTGGTTTCTTGCTGAACCCAGTAGAGAGCCTGGTGGTGGCGCATTTGCTCAATTTGCTGGCGCAGTCGCGATCGCTCAATCCGGCTTAGCACCCGCGTTACCAGCTCTGGCCCCACAATGGGCTTGCCGATCAGGTCGTCGGCTCCCATCTCAAACACCTGACGCACGGTTACGGTGTCAGGATGGGCGGCCACCATCAGAATCGGCAGGTTGCCGAACCGCGAGTCTTGGCGCACCACCTGACACAGATCAATGCCGCTAAAGGTGGGCATTTCTAAAGCCAAGAGCAGCAGGTCGGGCTGAGTCTGGCGCAGTACCTCCCAAAACTGACTGGGGTCACCCAGCCCAGCGACCTGTAGCCCCCAAGGGGTGAGCAGATCTGTAATCGCACTCCGAGTGATGGGGTCGTTGTCAACCACCATCACCTGGGCCTCGGGCGCTTGGGTTTCTGGCAGCAGGCGATCTAGGGTGTCGAAAATTTGGTTGGGGGTGGCCGGTGACACCATATAGCGATCGCCCTGGAGTCGAGCCACCTGTACCCGTTCTTCTAAGCTGTCATGGCAGGTCAAGACCAGCATCGGTAGCTGCGGAAACCGGTGCTTGACCTCCCGCAGGGGCGCTAACTTCTCAGCCAAAGGGGCACTCTGGTCGAGGGTGAGCACCACCGCCTCTGCTCTACCCTGGGCCAGAGTTTGCAAGAGCTCGCCTAGGTCGGTGGCCTGGTCGAGGTGCCAGCCGTGGCTGGCGGCATCGTCCTGCAATTGATGCAGCAATTCGGGCTCCATCGACAGAACCACCCCAAGGTGGCGAGCTGGGGGTGGTTCTGTCAAGAGCGGTTTAGGGGCTAAAGCCAGGGTCTGCTTGAGGTCGAGCAGATGGCGAGAGAGCTGATCAACCTCCGTCGTTTGCAGGGGGCAATCGCCCAGCAGCAGCTCGATCTGGCGGGCGTAAATCGAGCCTTCATCATAGCCAAAGGTGCCCAGCCCACCGGCTAACCGGTGGGCTTCATCTTGGGCAATGGCTCGCTGCTGGGCGGGTAAATTGCCTGCCTGGAGCGATCGTACCGCCGCCTCTACCACCGCCAACCGCTGTTGAATCGATGCCTGAAACCGAGCTGCGATCGCTTCTAAAGCCTTACCCTTGGAGGCGGCGTTGGTCCGTGGCTCAGTCTTGGCCCTAGCGGTGGTGCTGGGGCCGTGGAAGTCATTGTCGGCAGCTAGACTCGGCGGCAAATCGCGGAGGCGATAGCCCAGCCCATACACTGTCTGAATCACGTTTTCGGCCACACCGCTGCGCTTGAGGCGGTTGCGTAGATCCTTTACCAGGTTGGTCACCGCCCCTTCGGTGGGCGAATCATCAATTGTCCACAGGTGGTCGAGAATGGCGCTGCGGCTAAACACCCGCTGGGGATGGCGCAGAAACAGCTCCAGCAGGCTGTATTCCTTTGGCGTTAGAGGTACGACTTGACCGCTGTAGGTGACCTGAGCCAGGGCTGGATCAAGACATAGCTGCCCCCACACTAGCGGCGGAATGGTTGTGGCCCGAGCCCCCCGCCGCAGCAGAGCGCGAATGCGAGCTAACACCTGAGACACCTCAAAGGGCTTGGTTACGTAGTCATCGGCCCCAGCGTCTAGCCCGGTGATTACATCTTCGTCTTGGGCCTGAGCCGTGAGCATCAGAATCGGCGTAGATACCCCCTGCCCCCGCAAGTAGCGGCATAGGCTAATGCCATCCAGTCGAGGAATGTTGATATCTAGCAAGATCAGGTCGTAGCTCCACAGGGCCGCTAGCTCTTGGGCAATGATGCCGTCAGCCGCCTGTTCTACGGTGTAGCGCGCCGCAGTCAAATGAAAGACTAAAAGTTCTCGGGTGGAGGAATCGTCCTCAATCAGCAGAATTTTCATCGTTAGGCATAGTCAGAACAGTAAATGCTGCCGATGCCGAAAGACAGTAACCGGACTCAACCCCAGCATAAGGCCAAGCCGATTAGTGTCTGTCTATGGAACTACTACGGGCTGGTGATCACGTAGATTGACGCCAGGCAACAACGTTGAACACTACCCGTTTCCCACGACGATCGCGGCGCTGCCCTGACCCTGAGCGATTTGCCCCAGAGCAATCGCCCCATAGCGCTTAGCGTAAAGTACCGCTCAAAAGCTGATCTGGCTGAGCCAAATATTTCTTAGCACATCGTTAAGTATTTAGCTCCTCGATCGCCTCAGCTACAAAGGGGGCTGCCAGGTACCCCGCTGCAGAGCTGCCTGCACGGCCGCCCGCTGGTCCCGGTGGGTGATCCAGCGGTGATAGGTGCGATTGTGAATCGCTACCGAGTGCCCCATCATGCGGGCTGCCACGGTGTCGGGCAGGCCAAAGTGAATGGTACGTACCGCCCAGGCGTGGCGCAGGTCGTAGGGCGAGAACGGCACCCCATAGCGCTTAAACTGAATCGCTACCTGCTGACCAATCCGCTGCAGGGTTGTATTGGCGAGGTCGGTGTTGATAGGTGGTAGATTGCCCTGCCGCAGGTCAAAGCGTTCGATCCATTCCGGATAGAAGGGCCACACATCGTGGAGGCCGGTTTTGGTGGTTTCGAGCACCGTAATCCGACCTTCGGGATCGCCCTGGCGCAGGTCTTGGTAGTCACAGAAAAAGACCTCGTGATTGCGCAGACCATAGGTGGCCATCACCCCATAGACATAGCGCCAGGCCGGGTTGGGGATGCGATCGCCCCATTCCACAATCACCTCATCGGAGGGCAGGTGACGGCGGTTGGCCTTGCTGTTGCCATAGGTGCCAGCCAGCTTGTCCACGTCCTCGGGCAGGGCCAGCCCCTGAAAATCTGCAAAGGTTTTGAAGGCCGTCAACGCGACCTGACGGCTGCGGGAGTGGGGCGAAAACTCCTCTAGCACAGCCACAATCGCGGCTTCGAGGGGCTGGCGGGGGTGCTGTTCGCCGTGGGCCACCAGCTTTTTGAGGTAGGGAGCGTAGGCTTTGTCCCAGGTGGTTTTGCGCGAGGCCAGGGCGGCGAGATCGGCGGCAGGCCTCGCCCCCAGGTGAGCTTCAAACTGGGCCACCCGATCCGCCAGGGGTATTGTCTCCGGTGAAGGAATTTCCTCCGGAGACAAATAGTTGGCCCAGCTAAAGCGGCGCTCGATCAGCTGGGCCGCAATCACTTTAGCCTCGCGCTCGATCTGCTTCAGCCCGGCCTGCGTTGCGGGCAGCTTGAGGGGAATGCGCTGCTGGTGGGGGCGCGTTTTGCCGCTGTCGGGGCGGGGGGGCCGGGGG
>QBLT01000059.1 GCA_003249105.1 Leptolyngbya sp.
CAATACAACCAACTCTCGCTGGCGTTAGTGACCTCAAAGCTGACCGCAGACTGCATTGTTGACCGACTAGAGGACTGGTGGCAGCAGGTGAAAGTCCAGTTCCCCCAGATTCATCGCTGGGTGATTAATGCCGATAATGGCCCCGAGAACAGCTCGCGACGGACGCAATTCATGCACCGGTTAGTGGCGTTGGCTCAACGGGAGCAGATTACGATTCAGCTCGCCTACTACCCGCCTTATCACAGCAAATACAATCCGGTAGAGCGGACCTTTGGGTGGTTGGAGCAGCATTGGCGAGGCAGTTTATTGGACTCCGTCGAGACCGTCGTGCGCTTCGCTGAATCCTTGACCTTCAAAGGCAACCGCCCCACCGTCAGCCTTGTAACCCAAGCCTATGAAACCGGCGTTAAACTGACTCAAACGGCGATGGCAGACCTGGAAAAGCAGTTCCATCGTTTACCCGGCCTAGAAAAGTGGTTCGTCGAAATCACCCCACAGCCCGCCTAGCAAATGGATGGCTTATTTCTTGGAACACTCTTAATCTTCACTAAGCACTTTTACTCATTACATAACTGGGATGCACCCGACAATGTGCACCAAGTGCTCCATCAGCGGTGTGCGTATTTCAATGGCTACTTCTCAAGGTGAGTTTTGCAAGACTAGGACGCACCCAACCTTTGTCCCTGTACTGAGAGGGATTTCATGAAGATTCAAATAGATATTCGGAGAGAGTTATTGAAATTATCGTAAACCGCCTATCAGAATCTATACCTGCTACCGATTTCGACCGCATAATCATTTTGATGATTCAATCATTTTAATTGTTTACCTCGCTCACGATTGATAATCAGGAACAGTCGATAATTACCGCTAAAATTGATATTAGCTTTAAGCTAATATGTAGGAACTAACTTCAAGTACAAGTGAAATGAGAATTAGTATTTTTGGATTAGGATACGTTGGTGTAGTTACAGCTGCTTGTTTAGCGCGTGATGGGCATGAAGTTATTGGAGTCGATGTGAACTCGAATAAAGTGGCACTGGTGAACAGCGGCCACTGCCCTATTGTTGAGCCTGGTTTAGGAGATTTACTGGCGGGCGGAGTACAGACTGGCAAGATTAGAGCCACGACTGATTCGGCAGAGGCAGTCGCTAGTTCGGATTTGTCTTTGATTAGTGTTGGTACTCCATCCAGTCGGCAAGGTAGCACCGACCTTACCTACGTCCACAGCGTCTGTAAAGAAATCGGAGCGGCAATTCATCAACAAAGTAAAGAGCATGTGGTGGTTCTGCGTAGTACTGTTCCCCCAGGCACCCTTAAGGAATGCCAGGATATTTTTGAGAATGTAGCCAAGTTCATGCCAGTTCATCTGGCCTTTAATCCTGAATTTTTGCGAGAAGGTTCTGCAATTAAGGACTACAACCAACCGCCTTACACTATCATCGGAACAAGCGATCCGGTAGCCGAAGGAGCTGTTCGGAAAATGTATGCTGCCGTTGAGGCTCCGGTGATTGTGATAAAGCCAGAAACCGCTGAGATGGTGAAGTTTGTGGCCAATACTTGGCATGCAGCCAAAGTGAGTTTTGCCAATGAGATTGGGCGAGTTGCCCGGGGGTTTGGGATTGATGGTCATGAGGTGATGGAAATTATTGTCCGGGACACAAAGCTCAATATCTCTCCTACCTACATGCGACCTGGGTTTGCCTATGGGGGATCCTGTTTGCCAAAGGATGTGAGCGCCCTCCTGTACTGTGCTCGCATGATGGACACGCCAGCACCATTGCTACAAGCTATCCCAGTGACAAACAACTTGCAGATTGAGTTGGTAGCGCAGCGGGTGCTACAGGCTAAGGTACGTCGCATTGCCCTGTTAGGTCTGGCCTTCAAGCCGGAAACCGACGATCTGCGTGAGAGTCCCTCTGTGGTGCTGGCTAAGCGCCTGCTGGGTGAGGGCTGCGAGATTAAAATCTATGACCTACCGGTATACGAAGCCAAATTAATGGGGACTAATTTGGCCTATATTAAGAGCAACTTGCCCCATTTTGAGGATCTCCTCGTTGCCACACCGGAGGAGGCAATTCAGTCCGCCGAACTAGTTATTGTTGCTCACAGCACATCCAAAATCAGAGAGTTTGTCTATTCATCGTGCGGCCATTTGCAAGTTCTTGATGTAAACGGTGCGCTATAAGTCGAACCATAGGGAATAAATATCATGGAAAATTTTAGTAGAGTGCTTATTATCGTCGAGAATCTTCCGGTTCCCTTTGACCGGCGAGTCTGGATGGAGGCTACTGCTCTCCAAGAAGCAGGCTACCAAGTTTCAATTATTTGTCCCAAAGATAAGACCTTCCGGAAAAGCTACGAAGTTATTGATGGCATCCACATCTATCGACACCCTTTGCCAGCAGAACAAAGTTCTATTTTAGGCTACGTTCAAGAATACCTCTCAGCCTTAACCTGGGAGTTTCGGTTAGCCCATCGAGTCTGGCGGGAGCGCGGTTTCGATATTGTCCACATCTGCAATCCTCCGGATTTGCTGTTTTTGGTGGCAGGGTGGTTTAAGCTACTGAAAGGCGTGCGGGTGATCTTTGACCACCATGATCTCAACCCCGAGTTGTATGAGGCCAAGTATGAACGCCGGGATATCTTCTATCACCTGCTGCGGTGGACGGAGCGGCTGACCTTTGCAACAGCAGATGTAGTAATTTCCACCAATCAGTCATATCGTCAAGTAGCACTAAGCCGCGGCAATAAGCCCCCTGAGGATGTCTTTGTGGTGCGAAGTGGTCCGGCGCTCTCTAAGTTTCAACCCACCTTGGCCAATTCCAAGTGGCGACGGGATAGGAAATTTCTCGTTGGCTACGTTGGTGTGATGGGAGAACAGGAGGGGATTGAATACCTACTCCAAGCGGTTCATTATCTGGTTTATCAACAAAACTGCCAAGACATCCATTTTGTGCTGATCGGCAGCGGCCCGGCATTCTCTAAGCTACAGGGATTGGCGTTAGACCTCGGTATTGACGAATTTGTGGAATTTACCGGACGAGTCTCGAACGAAGAACTCTTGGAACGCCTTTCAACCTGTGATGTCTGCGTTAACCCTGACCGCAAGAACCAGCTGAATGAGTATTCCACCATGAATAAGATTATGGAATATATGGCACTGAGTAAGCCGATCGTTCAGTTTGATCTACTGGAGGGCAAGCGGTCAGCGGCCGGAGCCTCTCTTTATGCAGAGCCGAATAATGCCGCTGACTTTGCCGATAAAATTCTGCAATTGCTGAATGACCCGGAGCAGTGTGCACGGATGGGTCAGGAAGGACGTCAGCGAATGGAAGATAAGCTGGAGTGGTGGCACCAGGTACCTAAGCTGTTAAATGCCTATGCAAGGGTGACGGCAAAGGTGGCTTCCAACCGGCTGAACGATTTGCCGGTTGCGGACAATCCCACTGGAGCCCTTTTGGGGGGCCGAGCGAAGACCTGATTGTACCTAATAGCTAAGGGCGACCGTTCAGTCGCCCCTGTTCTTACTCTTGCAGAAGCAGTTATATGTTCCATTTCTAGGGTTAATCTAGTAAAGTGATGGACTTTCCACAGGTTTCTATCATTGTTCCCACCTTTCTTGATACTGATTGTCTGAGATTGTGTCTGACCGCTCTAGAGAACCAGACTTACCCCAAGGATAAGTATGAGGTAATCGTTGTGAATAACTGCGTCGACGACGACCTTCAACCTCTGCTCAAAAAATTTAAAGGGGTAAAACTGGTGACGGAACCAAAACCGGGTTCTTACGCGGCTCGCAATCGTGGCATTGCCGAGGCCAAGGCAAATATTCTAGCCTTTACCGATGCAGACTGTATTCCCGCCCAAGACTGGCTAGAGCAAGGAGTTAAGAACCTGATCAAGACCGAGGACTGTGGCCTCGTGGCTGGTAGTATTCGCGTTTTTGTACACAATCCCTCGGCACCCAAAGCCTGTGAGCTCTACGACAAGCTGTTTGCTTTTCCTCAAAAAAACTATTTAGAAGTCGATCACTATGGCGCAACTGCCAATGTATTTACCTACAAAGCGGTCTTTGAAACCGTTGGTCTGTTTGACGCCGATATGAAATCCGGCGGTGATTATGAGTGGGGACAGCGAGTCCATGCGGCGAACTATGCCATGGCCTATGCAGAAACTGCCTCTATCGATCATCCCGCCCGCGATTCCTTCTATGAACTGTGCAAAAAGACTCGGCGCATTGTCGATGGCCATTATATTCTGATGCGCAAGAATCTATTTCCCAAGTCCCGTTTTTTTGGAGGTTTGCTGGCAGACTTGATGCTACCGTTTCGATCCGTGCCGCGAATTTTAGCCGATCCTGAGATTAAGGCCAAAGGCCAAAGGCTACAGGTGATCGGAATTTCGATTTTGCTTCGCTACATTAAATTCTATGAGCGTCTAGCCAGACTGCAAGTAGGCGGGTGAGCACAACTCAAGTTGCCCTCGCAACTGCCCTAAAAGTTCTAAACAGTTTGAACCTGTGTTTGGCCCTATAGCTGTTGTCATCATTTAGTGGGATTCAATTATGAAGCGACCTGTCATTGCAATTGGTTTAGATGCAGCTGAACCGGCTTTAGTAGAAGCCTGGATGGAAGCTGGTTACCTACCTAACCTATGCCGCTTGAAGGCGCGTGGTAGCTACTGCAGAGTTAAGAACCTAGACTATTACAGGGCAGAAACGCCCTGGACCACTTTTTTGACCGGATGCAAACCTACCCGCACCGGCTATTGGGCACCGATTCAATTTCATCCAGACAGCTACGATGCTGAGCTGGTTGAGGCCTATGACTTTAAGGACTATCCGCCCTTCTACGCCCTGGGCGATGAATATCGAGTCGCCATATTTGATATGCCCCATGCCCGACTAGCGGACAATGTTAATGGGTTACAAATCCTCGCATGGGGGGCCCACTCTCCTCAAGGTCCTAGCACATCCAGTCCCGGCAGCCTGTTTAATGAAATTGTCAAGGAATATGGTCCCCACCCTGGTCTCCATAATGACCATGCCAGTTGTTTCGATTTAGAGGCGCAGAACCGACTGGAAGGGATTCTCAAAACCGGGATTGAGCGGCGTGTGAAAATCTCCCATGATTTACTGGCCCGTGAGGATTGGGATTTGTTTCTCACCGTCTTTGGTGAAACCCACGCAGCCGGTCATTTCATGTGGCACCTGGGACAAAAAAATCACCCTCTCTATGGCACACTAGGCGAAGGGGTTGATGACAAAATGCTGGCTGTTTTTCAGGCGGTAGATCAGGCAGTAGCAGAGATTGTAGAGAAGGCCCCTGAGGACGCCAATATTCTGGTCTTTTCAGCCCATGGGATGGATACCAATGTGATGGATCTGCCCAGCATGTTTTTCTTGGCTGAATTCCTATATCGTTGGAATTTCCCAGGCAAGTATGGCTTGGCTAAGAGCGACATGAGCAAACCTGTAGGTTCCATCGTTACTCGTTGCAAGAAAAAATCCTGGCTGTGGGAGGTCTGGTCGTCTCGGCATGATCTCAACCCGCTGCGGCGCTTTTTACGTAGACAAGCTCCCTATCGAGTGTTCAAAAAGCTGGCTCCGCTGTTTGGCGGTCAGGATAGCGGCGATTTGATCTCTCCCTTCGAGCTGCGTGAGCAGAAGTATGGGTTGTTTTTTCAGGCGGCTAGTTGGTATCAGCCCTCCTGGCACAAGATGAAAGCCTTTGCCTTGCCCAGCTTTTCAGAAGGGTATATCCGGATCAACTTGAAAGGCCGCGAAGCGCAGGGGATCGTTGAGCCCAGCGAATACGATAGAGTGTGTGAAGAAATTACGCAACAGCTACACCAACTTAAGGATGCCCGTACAGGCATTGCTATGGTTGACAAAGTGATTCGCACGCGTCAGTCTCCTGAGGACAATAGCTCTACCCTGCCCGATGCCGATTTGGTAGTAATCTGGCAAGCCCATCAGGCGACGGATGCTGTGGAAAGTCCAACGATTGGTCGGATTGGTCCTGTTCCCCATTTTCGTTCTGGCAGCCACCGGTCTGAGGGATTCTTGATTGCCAACGGACCTGAGGTTGAAGCCGGGGTAGAGTTGCCTGTCGCCCACGCCCTTGATTTGACCACAACCATCCTAGAAATGATGGCCGCCCCGATCCCTGACTATTTTGATGGTAAATCTATCTTTCGAACGCCTGTATCCCAAGCTGGCTCCTCCTCATCCGCAAAATAGCTGAAAGGATTTAGTTTATTTAGGGGTAACTTGTCTTACCCCTAAATGGTTCATACCCAGGGTGTTTTTTTACCTTTGCTTTGATACTGATGTTACTAGTTAATCTAGTTAAATTCCGGCATATTCTTGGTAATTTATCTTTAAATCTACTCGGTTGGGTGCCTGGTCGCTTAGGATCTCGGCTACGTCAAGCTTTGTATTTACTGGTATTTCAAGAATTTGGACGACACATTGAGATTGCCTCTTTGGTCGCTTTTTTAGATCCATGGAAAATTTGCTTAAAGGATGGTGTCAAACTGGATAGTTGGGTACGGATTAGAGGTCTGGGCCAAGATAGTCGTATTGTTCTGCATTCAAAAGTCCATCTGGATCGAGGCGTTGATATTCGTACCCACTGGTCCGGCAAGATTGAAATTGGTGAACGCACCTATATTGGCCCCTACACTTGTCTCTCTGGAGATGCTATCTCCATCGGCAAGGATTGTTTGATCGCTTCTCATGGGAGTATTTATGCAAATAATCATGTCTTTGCCAACCGTGATACTTTGATTAGTCTTCAGGGCCATACTTATAAGGGAATTACGATTGGAGACAATTGCTGGATTGGCACAGGTGTCAGAATTTTAGACGGGGTCAAAATTGGGCAGGGCAGTGTATTGGGGGCAGGTTCAGTGGTAACTAAAGATATTCCGCCCTACTCCATTGCAGTGGGCATACCTGCCAAAATAGTTAAGCAGCGCCAATAAATCTTGGCCGAAGAATCTGGCTAGTATGTTGCTTAGAGGGATTGTCTGACAGCTAGCTTCTCATTAAATATTCGGGATTGAATTACGATTGATAGAATTATTAGGCTTAACTCATTATGTTTAAGGATTACACGTAAATATGTCTCTATCAGCCTCTGGTAAACCCAGAATTTGTCTTGCTTTACCCGGCGTTAACTACACCCCCCATTCGCCCTACGTGCGTAGTACCCTACCGATGGTGCCCTATCTTGAGAAGGATTTTGAGGTTACCTTGCTCTACCGCAAGATTTTAGACATTCATGCGGCAAATCACATGGAGCACCAATATTTGACACTGCTCGGGAAGGCAGCTGATCAACCCGCTGAGCAGCGCAATCGCCATCCCTACTACTCTCCGCATCACTATCCGGCCCTTTGGCAATATCAATCAACGATTCAAGCCTTTGCGCAGCAGCATGCCGATCGCTTTGATTTAGTATTTGAAAAAGAGTGGCCTTGGCTAGGGGCTGTCTCTAGCGCGTTTCGAAGTTGGGGAGTACCAACAGTCATGCTGATTGAAGCCTGGTATACCCGAAAACCCCCATCTCCTCACAAGCATCATATTAAGCGTCTGTTGTCGATTGGATTGCAGGACTATCGTTGGCAAAAACGGCAGGTATGGGCTCAGGATGTCAATAGTTTAGTTGTTGAAACCGACGAAATGCGTGAGGTTTTGCTAGAGGCCGGCTATGTCAAGGATGATATGCCGATTACGCCGATACCTTATGGTGTGGATGAGGAGATTTTTGCACTGCGCGATCGCAACCAGTGCCGCCAGGCCCTAGGGATTGCTGAAGATGCCTATGTACTGACTTATGTGGGCTCCATGAACCGATTTATCCAGGAACCGGGGCCGATTATTGAAGCTCTAGGACAGTGTCAGCAGCGGCAAAATTTAGTGCTTTATATGGTGGGGGATGGGTCTAAGCAAGGTGAATTGGAAACCCTAGCTCAACGATTTAAGGCTCCGGTTGTGTTTACCGGTCGATTGCCTCAGGAAAAGGCAGCCCAGTACGTTTCGGCAGCGAATCTCTGTATAGCGCCCTACAACAAAGATCTGTACTGGGGAGGCAAGTTTACATGTGCAAGCTTGAAGGTACCTGAATATTTTTCCTGCGGGCGCTTAGTGCTAACGGTATCCTGTGAGCGGATGGAATTTTTAACGGATCACGAAAAGTACGGCTTCTTGGTAGAAAACACAGTTGAAGGCTATGCTCAGTTTTTAGCACATTTACCCAGTCCTGAAAACCTTGCTCTCAAGGAGAAAGTCTTAGTAGAGGATGCTCAACTTGGAATACTCAAACAGAAAAATATCCTCTTAAGATGGTCAGACATTGGTGATGCTTATCGGCAGGTCTTTAACGAGATCTTGAATCGACAGAAATCTCTTCAGTCAGGATCATTGTTAGTGTCTTAAGTAGGTGTCTTTTGTTCAACACAACTGTTCATAATTGACACTGTGCTTACCCGTTCGCTTAACTGTCTCATTCAACTATCAGGAGGCGATCACCCATGAAGCCTAGGAACTTGGAAGAATCCGTTATTTATTATGGAATTGTGGGAACCTATGTTTGGTTTTTCCTGGGAGCCCCGTTTCTTTTAGTTGGCGTTGCCGGTTGGATCCTACTGGGCTATCTTCTGCTCAAGCATTTTTTTTGGAAAGACTTGTTTGATACTGAGGAGTCCCCGCCAGTCACTATTCCGACAGGCGTTTGGGTCTGGGTGGTGGCATCCCTAATTATTCTGCTGGCCCTGATGGTGGGCCTATTGAAACTGGATGCGAATCTAGTTCGCCTGGTGAAATCGTTTATTAACAACTACATGCGTACCTGGGGGTTGCTGGCGTTGTTTCCCCTAATAGGGTGTTTCCATATCCGCCCGCAGATACTCTATCGAGCTGTGTGCTGGGTCGCCGTGCAAAGCTTAATTGTTGTGCCATTTTGCTACATTTTGATGAATGCTGGGGTGGAAATGCCCCTGTATACCGTTGGCATCTTGGCTAAGATTGGTGGGTTTTCCGATCGCTACTACGCCGTCGGCATGTATTTTCAGGACGGCGTGTCCGGAGCCTATCGATTGACCCTCTACGCACCCTGGGCACCGGCCTTGGCCTTTTCGTCCATCGTCCATCTCTGGCTAGCCTACTACGAGAAAAACCAAGTCTTACGCTGGATCGGCATCATTACTAATGCTCTGTTGGTGGTTTGTTCCTCCTCACGCCTAGGGCTTCTGTGTTTGATTGTCCTTCCAATTGCCCGATTGGGGCTAACTAATTTAACTCGCCCTGTCTGGTTGGCGGCAGCTTCCGTGGGAACCTTTGCCGTCGGCCTGTTCGGGTTTAGAATTATCACAGCAATAGGGAACTTTAAAGCCTTCTTCGACAGCCAGCGGAGTACTTCTTCAGAATTGCGGGATGTTCTTGCTCGGATAGCACTATACCGCTGGCAAGAATCCCCTATTTGGGGCCATGCCCTGAAGGATGAGGGATCGGAGCTCACCAATTTCATGCCTATTGGTAGTCACCATACCTGGTTCGGCATTCTGTTTACCCACGGTATTGTCGGGACGGCGGCGCTGACCTTTGCTATAGCCTACACCCTGATTGATTTGCTGATCAAGGCCCAAGTTAGTAAAATCGCCCAATCTGCCTTGATGATTCTTTTGACGATAATGGCCTTCTCCTTTGGCGAAAATTTAGAGACTCTTGCCTACGTGTACTGGCCGGGCCTGGTCATGCTGGGAATTGGTCTCAAGGAAAAGAATTGGCTCGTCGCGGGTTATCCAACGGTGCATCCTAAGTAAGTAGACCTAAGTAATCAGCATGCTGACCACGGCGCAGCAAGGTTTCTAGCGCTTCAGGGCTACGTTTAATTAGGCTCACCCACTTAGTCAAACCTATAGTCAAACCTAATATTTAGGGTCAACCTATTGGCCAGGAGCTTTTTTGCCCATGCCTACTGTTTCTGTGGTAGTACCGGTTTATAACGGTGAAGCCACCCTTGCTAAAACACTGGAGTCAATTCTCAACCAAACCTTCAGCGATCTGGAGGTGGTGGTGATTGATGATGGTTCCACGGATGGTACATTGGCCGTGTTATCGAATTTTAAAGATCCCCGAATTAAAATATTTTCATATGAGAATGGGGGGTTGCCAGTTGCTCGGAATCGCGGTATTAACCGGGCTACCGGTGAGTTTATTAGCTTTATCGATGCGGATGATCTGTGGTCTATCGATAAGCTTGAGCAGCAAGTGCAGGCCTTAAATCACCATCCTCAGGCGGGGGTTGCCTATAGCTGGACTGCCTTTGTGGATGAGCAGGGCGAGTTCCTATACGCGCGGGAATCGTCCTACCTAGAGGGCGATGTCTACCCGCAGCTATTGGTGCGAAACTTTATTTCCAGTGGCTCCAATATCCTGGTGCGCCGTTCGGTGATTGAAACCGTTGGTCTTTTCGACCCCCAACTGCAGTCAGTGGAGGACTGGGAGTACTATTTGCGGCTAGCCACCCACTGCCATTTTGCCGTCGTCAAGCAGCATCAGATTTTTTATCGTAAGTCCTCACGATCAATGGCGACTAATATCCCGGTAATGGAGGTCGCTAGTTTGACGGTGATTGAACGGTCCTTTGCTAAAGCACCAGCCCATTTACAGGGATTAAAGGCCAAGAGTCTGAGTAATCTATACCGCTATCTGGCTAAGCAGTGTATTGGCTATGCCTGCCGTCCGGAGGAGTTGAAGGTGGCTCGTCAAAAGCTCCAGCAAGCTATTCAGTATTATCCTGGAACCTTAATGCAACGGGAGACACAGCGGTTGATGATAAAGGTGCTGGCCCTGAGTCTATTGCCCCGTCACTCGGCCAGGTCATTGATCGAGTTGCTGGGGGATAAGTTTCCCATGGTGCGCTATTGAGGGCGATCGCTCAGCACCCACTGCTTAGGTGATGGCTGAGATTGAGCTGTTTGATCGTGATTCTACTCTTTATTGCTATGTTCTATACCAAATATGTTTCTATGGAAATCCCTAGTTACGTTCGTCGAGCCCGTCCGGGAGCTCATTTCTAAAAAACTACAAAACCGATTTGCCCGTAATTTAGGCTGGCTTGGACTATCCCAGGCCTTTATTCGATTTTCACGGCTGGCGGCAACACTCCTGCTGCCGCGTTTTCTTACCCCAGAAGATTATGGACTGGCAGCCCTGGTGCTGACCACCTACGAGTTCACCATGACATTTACCAGGGTGGGGCTGAACGCTAAGGTGATTCAAGCCAGTGACGAAGAACTGGAGGTGATCAGCAACAGCGCCTTCTGGCTGAACTGGTTACTCTATGGCAGTCTGTTCGTGCTGCAATGCCTGGCGGCTTTTCCCATTGCCTGGTTCTATGGCAATGACCGGCTAATCTTACCCATCTGTGTGCTGTCGATCTCTTTTCTAATTGCCCCGATTGGACGGATTCAGTCGGGCCTGATTCAGCGAGAAAATCGTCTCAAAACTTACGCAGTTGCCCAGTCGATTCGCTATGCGACAGCCAACGTGCTGACGGCGATCTTTGCGATCGCAGGGATGGGCATGTGGGCAATTGTATTGCCCCGGGTGGTGGCGGCCCCGCTAGAATTCATCGTCTACCTGAGGCAGCATTCCTGGCGACCCTCCCGCCGTTTTACCACGGAGCGCTGGGGGGAAATTTTTAGCTTTGGTCTGGATATCCTGGGGGTGCAGATCCTGAAAACGGCCCGGGAAAATATGGACTATCTAATCATTGGTCGCTTTCTGGGCATCCGCGAGCTGGGTTTTTATTATTTTGCCTACAACGCCGGACTTGGCATTAGCCTGACTATTATCAACTCCATCACCACCGCACTGTACCCCTATCTCTGTAGTGCTCGGGAGAACTTAGCCCAGCTCCGTCGGGCTTTCTTTGGCAGTCTTAAGACCATTGCCCTGGTGATTGTTCCCTTTGTGACATTGCAATCGGTGGCAGCGCCTTTTTATGTGCCGATTATCTTTGGCGAAGAGTGGATTCCAGCGATTCCCATTTTGATTTTAATCTGTCTATCGGCTATCCCTCGTTCGTTTGACCTGGCCTCTTTCCACCTGCTCGCCGCCGTCGACAAAGCCCGCATCGGGCTGCTGTGGAATGTGGCCTTCACGGTGATTTTTGGGCTGGCTCTACTGGTGGGCGTCCAGGCTGGGGTGATAGGGGTTGCGATCGCAGTATTGAGCGTCTATACCTGTCTGATACCGATTTATCTGCTGTGGGCCACGCGCTATGTCTTTGTTGCCCGCAAGAGCCTGTTAACCTAGGAGGCATC
This sequence comes from Leptolyngbya sp., assembly GCA_003249105.1. Lineage (GTDB taxonomy): Bacteria > Cyanobacteriota > Cyanobacteriia > Phormidesmidales > Phormidesmidaceae > Nodosilinea. The sequence goes on from QBLT01000059.1 coordinate 12,340, forward strand.
CATTATGTCCTTAGTCTCAGTGATCGTGCCGATGTATGGTGTTGAAGCATATATTCGAGACACCATTCAATCGGTTCTTGATCAAACACACAGCCAGTTTGAATTGATCTTAGTCGATGATGAATCCCCAGATAGCAGTGTGGCTATTTGTCAGGAATTTGACGATTCCCGCATTCGGATTGTTCACCAGAAAAACCGAGGCCTAGCCGGTGCCCGTAATACCGGCATTCGGCACGCTCAGGGAGACTATCTAGCGTTTCTCGATGGTGATGATCTCTGGCTGCCCACCAAACTTGAAAAGCATGTGCAGCACCTCACCCAAAACCCTAAAGTAGGCCTCAGCTTTAGCCCCTCTTGCCTGATCGATCAAACCGGCCAGCCTACTGGCACCTATCTAACTCCACAGCTCAAGGAAATTACTGCCGAATACTTATTCCGCAGCAATCCGGTGGGAAATGGTTCTGCTCCAGTCATCAGAAGGGCGGTACTGGATCAGGTCGCCGTGCAACAAAATCGCTACGGTAAAACTGAAGCCTTCTACTTTGACGAAGATTTTCGTCGTTCTGAGGATATTGAGTGCTGGTTGCGCATCTGCATTCTCACCCAGTGGCAGTTAGAAGGCATTGCTGAGCCGCTCACCCTCTACCGGGTCAACGCCAGTAGCCTGTCCGCTAGCCTGGTCAAGCAATTTGAATCCTGGCAACAGGTACTTAACAAGGTCAACATCTATGCCCCAATCCTAGTGGAGCAATGGGGCCAGATTAGTCTTGCCTATCGAGCGCGGCTACTTGCCCGAAAGGCAATCCGTCTTCGAAATCCAGAGATGGCTGCTTATTTCACCCAGCAAATGCTCTCAAACGCTCCAGTCATTCTCTGGCAGGAACCGTTAAGAACCGGACGAATCATACTGGGTGCGAGCCTGCTCAAAATCTTACCGTACCCGCTCTATCAGTTTGCCGAATCCCTCACCGCCCGTTTTATGGGGAATATTCAGCGACGACAAATGTCCGTGTCGGGCCAGTAGCTTGCCGACCAGGCAACGCCGCTGCTTCCTCGATTTAGTAGCCACCTTGCTTGTTATCCTGCAATTCTTGGAACAGCCCTATGAAAGCCCAGCGTTTAGCATCCCGGATCGGCTATGTTTGCCTGGGCATTTTGGTGGCTCTGGGTATATCTGCTTGCTGGCCCGATTCGCCCCTATGGTCTGATTCTGCCGATTCTGCCCTGACCGTACCCAACAAATTTACTAATGTCGCCATCGGTGGCGGTGGCTATGTCACCGGCGTGTATCTGCATCCGGCGGAACCAGATTTAGCCTATATCCGCACCGATATTGGTGGATTTTATCGCTGGCAGCCGGATACCCAGCAATGGTTACCTCTCACTGACGCCTTTCCCTTCTCCCAGCAACAGTACTACGGCGGGGAGGCCCTAGCATTAGATCCCAATAATCCCGATGTGGTTTATGTCGCCGCTGGTAAATATCTCAACGCCACCGGTGCCCTGTTTCGTTCAACGGATCGGGGTGAGACATGGCAACCGCTCGATCTGAGGCTACCGATGGGTGGCAATGAAGTAAAACGCTGGTTGGGTGATCGACTAGTTGTGGATCCAGCGGATTCTCAACATTTGCTCTTTGGCTCCCGCCAGGATGGTCTCTGGGCTTCTGAGGATCAGGGTTTAACCTGGCAATCAGTTGAGGATATTCCACCAGTTGAGGATGATCCAGTCGGTATCAGTGGGATAGTCTTTGACCCTACCGACGCCAACCTTGTCTATGCCACTGCTTTCGAACGGGGAATTTATCAATCTCGGGATCGGGGGCAATCCTGGCGACTGCTGACCGATAGCCCGGCACAGATTCGTCACATTGAAGTGGCAGCAGATCACAGTCTCTATGCCGTAGGCAGCGAGGTTCACCGCTATCGGCCAACGGGTCAGATGGACAATCGACCAATCTGGGAGCAGATTACGCCCCCCCTAGATGAGGTGGATCACGATGATGATGACGAGATCGTATTTACCGGGCTTACCTTGGATACTCATAGTTCTAACCATTTGCTGGTCAGCCTGGGGGAGCGACGTGACACGGCGGTATTTGAATCTGAGGATCAAGGTCAAACCTGGCGTACCCTCCAGATGCGAAGGGAAAGTCAGGTACCCTGGTGGACCGACTTCATGACGTCACAGCCGTCGATTTCCTCGATTCGTCTGGATCCGCATTATCCCCAGCGGCTCTGGTTAAGTGACTGGTATGGCGTCTGGCGAACTGACAACCTTGACCAGTCGGTTTCGACCTGGAAAAACTACGTTCAGGGGCATGAGCAAGTGGTCACGTTTGCACTGATCGCCCCTCCCGCTGGGCCTTTATTGGTCAGCGGGCTGGCCGATGTAGACGGATTTGTCCATGGACAAAATCTGAAAACCTATCCACAGCAACGCATGGGTCTGGAGGGGCGGACACCCGTTTCAGATACCTACGGGCTGGCCTATTGTCCTCGAGAACCAACCATACTGGCGCGAGTGGGCGGCACTCGCTGGAATGACCGCTATCTGGTAGCAGTTTCTACTAACGCGGGAGAGACCTGGCAAAAATCCCCTAGTTTTCCCCAGGATGAACTGCCAATGAGCATTGCGATCTCATCCCAGGACTGTGAAAATATTGTGGTTGTCGTCGAGAATGAAGCTCCGCTCTATTCTCGAGATGGAGGACAGACCTGGTCTGTGGTGGAGGGGTTGCCAGATGGCCCAGACGGTCCCTGGAACTGGTCCCAGCCTCTGGCGGCAGATGCGATCGCAGAGGAGGTGTTTTATTACGTTGATCGAGACAAGGTCTACCGTAGTCGCGATGGCGGTCAGACCTTTAGTTGCGTGAGTCAAGATTTGCCGTCGGCTCGTCAACCTATCTTAAAATCAGACCCTAGCCAAGCTGGACATTTGGGTTTAGCATTGGCAGATGAAGGGCTGTATCATTCCACCGACGGCGGAGCAACCTTTACTGCCGTTCCCCAGGTCAAAACGGCCCATTTGTTTGCCTTCGGCAAAGCGACGCTAAATGCCGCACCTCCTTTATACATCTACGGAACACTGCGCGATCAGAATCAAACCGAGGGTGTATTTAGATCTCGCGATCTGGGAGCTCATTGGGAAAAACTAACGTCGCCCGAACAACCCATAGGCAATAAACCGAATGTTTTAGAGGCCAGTCAGCAAATTGAAGATCTGGTCTTTGTAGGTACGAATGGCCGAGGAATTTTTTACGGATCCTAGGCAAAACTCCAGGTAGTTGTAGTCATCTTTTTCAGAAATTTTATAAACAAGGATTTTAGGTCAGGCCTTTCATAAAGCTTCAGTAATTTTACTGGTCTAGGCTCTGGCACTCGTTAACAAGGTAAGCGATAGTGAGTATAGTGATGAAACCAATTAATTTGTGTTTTTTACAGGTAATCGGCTCTACAGGTTTGGTGTATATTAGGAGCTATAATGGCTAAACCTCTTATCGCAATTGGATTAGATGCTGCTGACCCAAGCCTTATTGAGGAGTGGACAGCAAAGGGCTATTTGCCAACTATCCAGCGGCTAAAAGATCAGGGTATCTATAGCCGTCTGAAGACCTTTGAATATTATCGGGCAGAAACCCCTTGGACTACCTTTTTGACCGGTTGTGCGCCACAGCAAACCGGCTACTGGGCTCCATTGAAGTTTTATCCCAACGACTACTCGGTTGAAGAGATCCAGGCTTATCAATTTGATGAGTACCGCCCCTTCTATGATCTTTGTAAGGAACGACAGGTAGCTGTGTTTGATATGCCACAGTCGGTTCTGTCAGAACAGGTAGATGGTATTCAGGTGTTGGCTTGGGGGGCTCATTCTCCTATGACGGCCAGTCACTCCCTGCCTGTCCATCTGCTGTCGGAGTTGACTGAAAAACATGGGGCTCATCCAATGCTGCGTCGGGACCATGCTCCGGTACTCAATTGGTCAGCACTGAAGCGGTTGCAGGCAGGCTTGGAAACCGGTATTGAGCGGCGGGCCAACATTTGTGCTGATTTGTTGCAACAGAAACCCTGGGATTTCTTCCTGACGGTGTTTGGGGAACCCCACGCTGCTGGGCATTTCTTCTGGCATCTGAGCCGTCCTGATCATCCCCTTTATGCTTACACTGCTAAGGCAGATGATGATCCTCTGTTAAGTACTTTTCAGTCTATTGATCGAGCCATCGCAAAGATTGTTGATGCGGCACCTGCAGATGCCAACTTCATGGTGTTTGCGGCCCATGGCATGGGGGCCAATGTCATGGATCTGCCCAGCATGGTGTTCTTGCCAGAATTCCTATATCGGTGGAATTTCCCAGGGTGCATCGGGCTAGCTGCTGGCAAATCCGGTTCCCTGCCCGATAAACCGATCGTCGGACTAAGAGCTCAGCAGGGCTGGCTAGGTACTATGTGGAGCTTGAAGCACGATCGCAATCTGCTACTGCGAACACTTCGTAGAGCATTGCCCCGCAAGATCTTCGATAAAGTAACGGCATTGTTACCCAAATCCCAGCAGCCCGATTTAGTTTCGCCGTTCCAGCTTAAGCTGGAATCTCATCCTCTCTATTTCCAGGCACCCCTCTGGTATAGAGAGTTTTGGCCCCAGATGAAAGCCTTTGCCCTTCCTAGTTTTTCAGAGGGCTATGTGCGGATTAACCTTCAAGGGCGAGAGACCGCTGGTATTGTCTCTCCGGATGACTACGACATTGTCTGTCAAGAGTTAACAGACAGTCTTTACCAACTCAAAGATGCACGGACCGGCACCCCTATGGTTGAGCAGGTGATTCGCACTCGCAGCCACGCTGGTGATCTCAATCCTAAGCATCCGGATGCGGATCTGGTCGTTATCTGGCAAGACTCCTATGCTACTGATACAGTTGAATCCCCAATCCATGGCCGGATCGGGCCCGTGCCCTATCTACGCACCGGGAGTCACCGTTCCGATGGATTTCTAGTTATGAACGGTCCAGATATCCCGGAAAATGCGTCTGTACCAGCGGGACATGCCTTAGATCTGGCTCCGACGGTTCTGGATCTGATGAATATTGAAATTCCAGAATATTTCACCGGCAAATCAATGTTCCCTGATAGAGCATTATCGGGATTCAGAGAATCCTGAGACATTGTATTTCTATAGGCGTTAATGCTTACATTTTGATTGTGCGCTTTAAGAGAAGCTATGAACTTTCTAACTGCTGATAAAGTATCTTATTTATTCAACTGGAAATGGCTCACTGCTTCTGTTGCGACTTTTTCAGCCCTAGCGTCATCTCTGCCCTGTCACGCTTTACCTCTGTCCCCCGGAGATCGTATTCGGTTATCCGTTTCCGAGCCCCATCTTGAACAGGCACAGGCAATCGATGACCCGTTTCGATTTACGGGATTATACGAGGTCAATCTGGATGGTAAGCTACAGCTGCCCTTGATCGCCCCAATTACGGTATCTAGTCTTGAACTAGATGATGTTGAGCAAATGGTGCGTTCAGAGCTAATCCAAGCGGGTCTGTTTCAACCGAGCTTCGTTCAGGTCAGTGCTGAAATTGCCGAATGGGCCCCTGTCCCCGTGTTGGTTTCGGGAGCTGTATTTTTGCCAGGTCGAGTGCTGACGGATGGTCGTCAAGCAGCTAATTTACCCCGATTTGCCAATCAGCCGCCGGTGGATCGGGAAACCCAGCCTTTCACTCTCTCGGGGGATTATCCCACCGAACGATTTTTGACCTCGGCTATTCGTCAGGTAGGTGGCGTTAAACCAGATGCCGACTTAGAAAATGTTCGGCTCATCCGCAACGGGTACGAAACTGTGATCGACATGTCCGGCATTGTAACAGCGCAGCCGGTAACAGATATTCCTTTGATTGCTGGAGACCATATTATCGTCCCAGAAATTGGCTATATCCAGCCGGAACTGGTTAGGCCCACAGCAATTACTCCGGATGTGATTGCTGTATTCCTGTCTAACCAAACTCAGCCGCGCGGCGGTGGGGCTACGGGCGGAGACATCGCTGAGTTTACCTACGGAACGCGCTTTTCCCAGGCGGCAGTAGCAGCTACCTGTGGAGGTGGAAGTTCCTCCGTTAATGCCAATCGGCGGGTGGCGCTAGTGCAAACGGATCTAGACACAGGCAACACCGCAGTCTACGACCGTTCCATTGAGGATCTGCTACGCGATCCAAACGGCTCTGAAAATGGCAACCCCTACCTGATGCCAAATGATAGCATCGTCTGTTACGATGCGAGTGTTGCTAACACAGCCAATATATTCAACGTAATCAGTACTATTTTGAACCCTTTTACCACCATATTAGATATTTTTCGTGACTAATGACACCTTCAAATCATTGGTCTCTGTCATCATTTCAGTACTTGTTGGAGGGTGAATCCCAGTTTTGCAATAAGTACAAATGCGTAGTCATTAAACCTACGAGAATCAAGAGCTTTGAAAAGCGTCTCACCCCTAGACTTGCAAGACTGGGATGCACCCCTTGTGGGATAGTTCATCTTAGCTTAACCCTCTTCAATCACTCTCAGGAGAGATAAAGCAGAATAAGAGGAGTTCGGGCTGGTGTTGATGGCGATGTCTGCCCAGCGATCAGCTCAACCCACGATTAGCTTGCTAAGGAGTGCCTTTGCCCAAGCTAAGTAGCGGAGACTACAATTAAGGACAGATCCTTAGCGCTTTATCTACCTCTACTCTGTTGATGACTTAGCCCTATTTTTTACTTTTATAGAACGTTATGAACCAGAAAAATCGAGGATTTTGGATAGGCTTTCCTCTGTGGATTTTGCTATCGAACTTGGCTCTATGGGGAGCTGCTCTCACCTATCTGACCACAGCAGAGCGGACTTATACTAGTAGCTGGTCGGTGCTTTTGCCAGACGTGGAAGAAAATACGCGTATTACTTTGCCGGATATTGGGCAAACCACCTCGGAGGTGCGATCTCCTTTTGAGGCAACAGATCGCGACCCGCGTGAAACCTATAAGTTTATTGCGACCGGGACTCCTGTTCGCAATCGTGCCGCTGAAATTTTAGATATCTCTGCATCGGAGTTTGGTAGCCCCAGAGTTGAAATCATTGATAATACTACGTTGATAAAGTTTGTGGTCTCAGGAGATAGCTCTGAGATAGCCTATCAAAAAGCTCTCGCGCTGAAGGAAGCCTTTGCAGGAAGGGTGGAGGAATTGCGGATAGAATCAAACCAGCAGCGTCGTAGCGTCATCGAAAATGCGTTACGTTCGGCACAAGATGATCTGGAGCAAGCCCAGCAGGAGTTGGCTGCTTATAAATCGAGCAAGGGTTTGGTGTCTGGGGAACAGCTGATCCAGTTGTCTTCAAATATTGAGAATTTGCTGATTGAGCGGGCCACTCTGGTAGCTGAACAGCAGCAGGCAGGTGCTCGTCTAAATGCACTGTCAGGCAACTTAGATGTTTCCAGTCAGGAAATTGCTGATGCCTTTCTTTTGGAGGCAGATGAAGTATTCCGCCAAAACCTAATTGAGTATAGTGAAGCCACCCGCCGAGTAGAGGTTCTTAAAGATCAGCTGGGATCCAATCACCCTGCTATGGTGCGTGAAACCGCTCGCCAGACTTCTTCTCGAGATGCGATGGTGGCACGGGCCAGTGAACTTCTGGGATACACTATCGATGAACAATCGATTGCACAGCTAATGCTGAGCTCTGAAGGAGGCAGTTCTGCTCGAGGTGCACTGTTCCAAGAAGCCTTTGTAGCACAAGTGGACAATCAGGGCTTAGCTGCTCGCCTGACAGGACTAGACAGCCAACTAAGTGGTCTAGAGCTCCGACTGCGCAATATGGCTAAAGAAGAAGCAACACTAGAAAACTTGGCTCGCAATGTAGCCATAGCTGAGGCCGTATTTACTTCCTATTTAACCCGACTCAATAGCGTGAATACAGAACTGTTTGGTTCCTATCCACCAATACAGGTGGTAAACGAACCAGTCAAAGCTACATCACCCTCTTCGCCGAAGACGGAGTTTATTTTACTCGGCACTGTTCTCGCCTCTATGCTGATTACCTTGGCTTTGGGGTCTCTGGCTCTCCAGCAGCGTCGCATAAAGGCCCAAGCTCAGGAAGATACTCATTACTTTGATTCTCAATCGTCACAAGAGAGTCTTTTGCGCTAGATAAATGCTAACAAGATACACTTGACGAGTGGCGAATCGTCAATAGTTTCAACATTGTGATCGATCGTGAGCCTAAGAGGATCAGTATATCGAAGAATCATGTACAGCCCGGACGAGGGGGAAACGTCGCTCAATCCCCTGGCGGATGAAGGAGAGCATAGTTTTAAGGGCACTGGTCAGTTAAAGGATGATGTCTAGAATATAGGCGTAGAGAGTCATTGGCCTATGCGTTGTCCCCACTGCCAGAGCGAAACAGTTG
>QBLT01000005.1 GCA_003249105.1 Leptolyngbya sp.
GCTCTGTTCCTTTCAGCCGGGTCGAGGTGTCTTTCAACAACACCTTGAGGCTATTGGTTAATACTACAGAGGCAACATCCATCATCTCAGGGGAAGAACAACACAGGTCTCTCATGCCATAATGGATGATTATTTGATTGGGCTACTCTAAGAGGGTGGAAAGGGCATCTTCAGTTCGCGAAATTCCTGAGAAATTGTGCCGCCCAGTTGATTGTTGTTTCTCCCATCGGTCTCGATATTTGGATACTTCACAATGTGAGGTGTCATCATGTCCCAGCCCTTGCCGTAGCTAGGATACACAATCCGCCACCCTGTTTTGGTTTCCTCTTCCACCTCAAGAATAGGTGGATCCTCGTCTATCTTGTCTGTGCGAATTCTAAAAATTTCGTGAGGGCGTAAACCATAAATCGCCAGGATCGAAATGACCCATTGCCAGGCTGGATTTTTTACCGATTCCCAGAGATCTGCAATTTCCTCATCACGAGGCAAGCTGCGCGGTTCAACCGATTTGGAGGTGTAGCCTTTCCCTAATTTGCTGAGTTCCTTCAGTATGCTTGGATCCAAGCCTGCGAAGTCAGCCAATCTTCGGAATGCTATGGCAAATCCTTTGCGACTACGACTTCCCGGCTGTGTCTCGCTCAGAATTGTTGATCGCAGCAGCTCAATCGTCAGCGGTTCGTCTTGAGGGAGTCGATTAAACAGCAATCGGTAGTTCTTGTGATAGGTATTCTCCTTGGTTGGATTCCGAAGGGTTTGTTCCCAGTGTCGCGTTTCGTAACGATTTACCCATTCTGCTACGGTTTCAGGGGGCTTTTGATTTCCTTTGAGGAACGGTTCCCAGTCAAATTTTTCCCATAGCAGTGCATTGTCAATGTCTTTCGCCTTTGCGATTGCCACCTTCAGTCCAGCAGGAGTGGCTGAAACCCCAAGGGCTATCTCGTAGCGACCTCCGATGCTATCCCCTGGCTTGGGGGGGAAGTGTCTCCCCCGCACGTACAATCGGTTGTCCTTCTCGCGAATCGCGACCTTCTCCAGCCCCTGATTAACCTGGTTGATCCGTTCTTTGAGGTCAGGCGCACTCTGGTTCAGACTTCTCCCCCCCATCTCCCCCGTTCCTCCCCCAAAAAGAGTACAAACTACCTGCACTCAGCTTAATTTTTCCAAGCTGAGTGAGGCAAGGGGAACGCCGCAAATCTTTACGGGAGCTGGATTTTAACGGAGAGGGGGGGATTCGAACCCCCGTGAGGTTTGACCCTCAAACAGTTTTCGAGACAGTTTCATCAAAGCTTAAAAGCACTGATAAAAAGGACTTTTGGGTGCTTGAGTTCAAGACTGCCCAAGAATTGCCCAAGCGAGATTTTCCGCATTCAGACGGCTGATGTGGGGAAGTTACCAGTTGAAGAAGCTGCTGGCTCATCACTGGTAAAGCCTGTGATATGTGTCGCCAGCGTACGATCAGAGAAATTGCTCACAGAGTCAATCATGATGTTTAGCGGCGTAAGATCGCGCTCTGTTATCGTGCCATCAACAGTGGGGGGATTGAGGGATATGGCAGTAATTCCAAATGGAGCTGCTAGAAGAGCGATCGCCATTCGGGCAGCACAGAGAACTTGGCGACCGGGTTAGCCTTCGGCAATGCGGCCTTGGTGCTCGTTCAGCTGTAGAAACCCTGGACCATTGCCTTCAGCGTCAGCTTGAGCAATGACATAGAAGAAGCGTGATTCAGTGTTCTTGGCGATGATGAGATAGGGATAGCCATCTTGACTGATGGCGGCTTTGCAAACTTGGCCGCCGACTAGTTGGCTGAGATCTTCTGAGTAGGAAAGTGTCATAGGAGTGGTTCTCTAGGTTATGGACATCGAAAGTAGGGCAGCTTTAAGTTCTGGAGGCTATTGGAGTAAGCTCTGGCCGTTGCGGTATGAGCAGAGACCCCGGACTTTGTGACTCTGAAGCTTTATCGCCTTCTACACACAAATAATAGCCCATGTATACGCGGGATGAGAGGGTCGAGGGTGTGGATTTTAAGGGGGTTTCGATGAGGATTGCTGATCGATATCTGGGAAATTCTGCCCATCCCATAAGGACAGTTGATCGATGGATGCAAGGGTATAGGGCCTCGTATACTTGGGATAGTTCTGTCTTTTCGGCAGCAGTAGCAGTGGAGTAGTTCCGGTGATGAGTGATGAGGCTGCCCGCAGAGATTATTTGACCCGCTTCCAGCAGCAGGGGGAAGTAGCGATGGCGGAACGTCCTCTCTGTGTGCGGTTACCGGAGGATATTGACGGGCTGATGAGGGAGAAGGAGAACCGGACAGCGTGGTTGCGGGATGCAATCATGGAAAAGCTCTGGCGAGAGGGGCATCTGCCGGAGCGATATCAGAGCTTGATGGAACAGGCAGCGGATTAAGGGGAGGCGGTTGATGGCAGCGCAACCCTTAGGCAAGTATCTGACGTTAGAGGAATTTTGCACCTGCACACAGACCTACCAGCGGTTTGCTGACCAGATTGCCCCGTTTCCTAAAAACCTTGAGGAGACGTTGCCAGCCTTGGAGGCACTGTGTCAGCACATCATTGACCCTGTGATTAATAGGTTTGGGCGCGATCGCTTTCAGCTCACCTACGGCTTTTGCTCAGTAGATTTGAAGCGGTGGCTAGCGAAGAAAGACCCGGCGACAGGAAAGAAGCACGGCATCGCCACCCCTAGCCTGGATCAGCATATGGCCCACGAGGTGAATCGGAATGGGCGGTACTACTGCGATCGCCTGGGTGCCGCCTGTGATTTTCGCATTCTTGACCTGCCCAGCGATGCCTTGATGGATTGGATTGTGGCCCAGGGGCTTCCTTTTGACTCATCCTACTTCTATGGAGCAGATCGCCCCATCCACATCAGCTATGGCCCTCAGCACAAGCGAGATATTTGGGCCTTCACTGAAAAGGGAACACCAACGCGCCAGCACCCTTGGGCTTCAACGGCTAATCCCACCAGTAGCAGATGAGGACAGCATCGGATTTGTCACCAAAGGTCTCACCTCGTAGACCCCGTCTGAGGCGCATAGCAAAGTACTCGCGGAATTCCCAATCCTCCTCGCCTTCAGGCACGTTCCCACCATAGACATCAACCACATCGGCTCGCCATTTCTTGCCCAAATCCATCAGTTGAGCCACTGTCACGTCTTGGTTTTCGGCCAGTAGGTACAACGTGTCTGCCGGGTAGGGCACGAAATGCATCAGGCTGGTTTTGGGCATGGGGCGGTAGTTGGCCATGGCCAAAAGGGTTTCGAGCACACCGTTGAGGCTGAGGCCATCTCGGTCAGGGGCGTAGATGGGCTTGGTGAACAAGAAGCTTTTCCACAGAAGGGGCTGCTGGGTCAGGTCGGTAATCACCTCTGGCCCATCGAACTCGTTGAATCGACGCTGCCACACTAAGGCAGCCATCAGCTCCTGAGGTGTATTGGTCTGGGCGATCACCTCAATTTTTTCCACATCAAGCATCGGCACTGCTCCTAGGTGATTGCGATCGGAGCCTGGCTTGGACTTGCTGTTTCTGCTCGTCGCTGGCATCCTTGCGCCATACGACTCGATGCCCTTGCAGTCCCGCCCCGTGCTCTAGCAAGCATTTCTCCCAGCCGCGCTGGTCAAAAATTGCCTTTACATCGTCCAGCAGACCCCACCTTTGCTCTTGCTGGCTGAGCTTAGCAAATTTGGCATAAGCGGGGTATTCGGACGCAATGGTTTGGTCTTTTTGGTGGAGCAGAGGCGGGTTGTCGGGGTCGTAGTCGCGGTAGCGGACGTGGAGATCGCGCAATGAGATAGCCATGCTGGTTTTCAGCGCTGGGTGTGGCTCTTTGTCGAAGTTGGGAAACGCCAGGTAGGTAATCTGCGGTTTCTGGACATGGAACTTGACCACCGTGGCTTCTTCAGGTCGGCCAATGGTACGGGAGGCGCAGCCCTCGTAGAGGCGTAGCAGGGGGTCAAGTTGGTCTATCGCTGACACATGCACCCACAGGGAGTTAGGGCGCTGCTGGCCGATCGCACTCTGACGACAGCGTTCTTCAATTAGGTCTGTGCGTCCCAGGCTCATCAGCATCAGGTCGGCGGCGGTGCAGGCTTGCTGGTAGCTGCCGAAGAGGACTTTGATGTCTTGCTGGAGTTTGGGGGAGAGGTCTTTGAATTTAGGGCGGTTGCCGAAGTGGCTGAGTGCTAGGTAGACCAGTAGATCGTTGCGGCGTTTGTCGGCGATCGCATCCCATTCCCCTACATCGGTCGCTTGCAGCACGACGGTAAAGGCTCGCTTGATGCTGCCGAAAGTCTCTTGCAGCGGTGTCAGCTCCTGAGTCCCTAGTTCTTCGACCGAGGGTAGCCGACCGCGATCGGTGTAGAAGTCTATCAGCGGCTGGAGGCGATCGCGGTATTCCTCAAACTTGCTGACCTTGAGGCGAATGCGGGGGGCTGTGGCACGGGAACGGAACCGGGAGGCGCGGAAGGCTTCGGCTTGGGCCTCGTCGCGAAAGACAAAATAGATGCCCAGGGCGATGGGGATGGCGTCTACGCCCAGCACCTGATCGATATAGGCTTTGAGTTCTTCCTGCTCGTAGTATTTCTGAAAGGTGTTGCGGCTGGTGATGATGCCGTCGCCGTAGGCGATGACGCCACGGGTGCGATCGTCGATCAGCACCTGGGCGGCGACGATGAGAACTTTCTGAGCCAAGCCCCAGGCGTTGATCAGCGCTTCTCGCCTCTCAGCGGTGTCTTCGATGACGTTGATGATGTAGCCCAGGTTCACCACGTCGGCTGGGCTGTGGGGAATATCAGGGCGAAAGTGAGGATCCCAACCGGAGCTAGTGAGGCCTAGGCGGTGGATGTATTCGATATCGGCCCCATGGCCGCAGCCGTAGTCGAAGTAGGTGGTGTCGGGGGGGAAGATGCCTGCTTCTACGGCGAGGCGGACGGGTTTGGAAACGGTGACGCGGGCGATCGCAGCCTTATGCCTCTGAATCTTGGGCTTGGGCTGGGTTTGCTTAGCCTCTGAGGTCATTGGGCAGGCGAGGGCATGGCCATCGATAACCAGCTTGCGCTCTAGCAAGCGCTGCTCCCAGGCACAGCGAAAGCCGATGCCGCGTGGGTCGTCCAGCAGCCCTAGGGCCTCTTCTTGCTTGGTTAGCCAGGCGAAGGTAGCGTAGAGCGGGTGGTCGGGGGCAACAAAGGTTTCTTTGCGGTGGAGGACGGGGGGATTGTCGGTGGTGCTGTAGTCGCGACTGGTGGCAGTGAGCGTGTTCAGATTGACCTGAATGCTGCTTTGGAGGGCCGGGTGGGCCTCTGTGTCAAAGTCTGGATAAAACAGGTAAGCAATTTGCGACTTGTTGAAGCTGAACTTAACGATGGTCGCTTTTTCGGTTTGAGCGGTTACTGTTTTAGCGAGACTTTCTAGCTCACACAGAGCCGGATCGAGCTGTGGGAGGGCTGAAATATGAACGTAAAGCGCATCAGGCAGCAGTTTGCCAACCTGACTACGCTGGCAGACTTTAGCGATATCGATTGTGGCGGCGGGGCTACCTGGCATTCTGAAAGGGCTGTGGCGGCGGGCTCAAATGCTTGACAGCTATCTTATCGGCAAGCGGAGGAAATTGCGCTGGATAATCAAGCCTCTGACTAGCGCTATCCCTAGAGCTAGCCAAGGACAGACTACTCCACATATAGTATTTAAGTTTGTACGATGACTCCTACACGTCCGATATGCAAGCCTCTGCCGCTTAACAGTTAGTTACAAAACTGATTGCATTTAGGGTAATTGCTAGATAATTTAGTACAAAAGTTCTGCGCAAACGTTATGGCTAGGCAAGCAAAGCTAGATATTGATGAGGTCAAAGCCCCTAGCCTGTCGGTCTTTGCCCGGCACGAGACGTTTCATCCTCGATTTGGCTGGCTTAAGAAGGGCTTTGATGGGGCTCACCGTAATGCCAATATTTTCCTAGATGATGATGCCACCGTGCAGCTAGGCGTCGGGAAGAACATGGTTCGTTCCATTCGCTATTGGTGTAATGCGTTTGGCCTTCTAGAAGACGATGAGCCGACTGTGTTTGGCAAGGCATTGTTGAGCAAGTCGGGATGGGATCCTTACCTAGAGGATCCGGCTTCCCTTTGGCTGCTGCACTGGCAGTTGCTTCAGCCGCCCTGCTACGCCACAGCTTGGGACGTTGCCTTTAACCGCTTCAACAAGGTGGAGTTTACCTACGATGACCTGTTTCACGAACTGGGGGAGCATCGCGATCGCATCATCACCCGCATTGCCGATTCATCCCTGAAAAAAGATGTGAGCTGCATCCTGCGGATGTATACCGAGCAGCCCGCTAAGGCATCTGCTGGGGAAGAGTCTCTAGATTGCCCCTTTACGGAGTTGCGGCTGATTCAACGGGCTGGGGATGCTCGTCATTACGCCTTTCGCATTGGGCCGAAGCAAAACCTGCCAGCAGAGGTGATCGTCTATACGGCTTTAGTATTTGCCCACCAGACCTATCCAACGGCCCGCACTATTCCCGTTAGTAACCTGATCTACGACCCTGGTAGTCCTGGGATGGTCTTTAAGCTCAATGAATCGGCCATCTGCGACGCCATTGATCGAGTGAAATACCTCTATAAAGAGCTGAGTTGGTCGGATGCGGCAGGTAAGCTGCAATTTAACTTTCGGACTGCGGATGTCGAAGACCTAGCGTTAGATATCCTGGAGACCTACTATGACGAGCAGCAGGGCAAAGCGGCATGACCCAAAAACCTCTCTCCACCTACTTCAGCCTGAACCGCCGCTACTACCGCTCAGTCAACCTGGTGCGGGATCTCGATAAGCCGGACGCGGTGCAGGGTTATGTGCCGACGGAGGCAGCGGCAGGGGCACTGCGGCGTATATTACCTGCCTTTACCAACCTCAGCGCTCACCGCGCCTGGACGATTACCGGGGTCTATGGCACGGGTAAGTCGGCCTTTGCCCACTACCTTACGGCTTTATGCGCGGATGATCGCACTGCCGTTAAACAAGAGGCGCTGGCGATCGCCCAACAGGCCTTTGACTCAGATAGCGCAGAATACCAGGCTATTGCCGAGCATATTCCCTCGGCAGGTCTGCTGCGGGTGGTCGCTACTGGCCAGCGAGAACCCCTAAGCTGGACGGTGGCAAGGGCACTAGTTAAGTCATCTGAGCGTTTTTGGCGCGATCGCGAAAAGCCAGATTTCTGGGATCAGATTAGTGACGTTGACGTTGAATTGGGCAGCCGAGAACCCAACATCAGTAATCAGCAGGTGCTCTCTCTGCTCAAGGAGATAGTGCAAGCTGCGGACGCACCGATGCTGTTGGTGGTTGATGAACTGGGGAAAACGCTGGAATATGCCTCTCACAACCAGGGTGTGAATGATCTCTACCTGCTTCAACAAATCGCTGAACTAGAGTTGTCTGGTAGCCAACAGGTGTATTTCATCGGGCTGCTGCACCAGTCGTTTGCAGGCTATAGCGAGCGCTTGGCGGCGGTAGAGCAGAGCGAATGGACCAAGGTACAGGGACGATTTGAAGATATCGCCTTTACTGAGTCCCCCAGCCAGATGACCCGCCTGATTGGCCAAGCTATAGACAGCTCTCAAGCCGATCCCATTCTTTGTGCGATTCACAATGAGGCTGAAGCTTGGTTCGAGGTATTAGCACCGGTATTGAATGAAAACGATGTTTCGAGTGAGGTGCTGGCAGCAGCCTATCCACTTCACCCGATCGCAGCCCTGGTGCTCCCCCTGCTTTGTACCCGCTACGCCCAGAACGATCGCTCCTTATTCACGTTTTTGACCAGCGATGAACCCTACGGCCTACAGGAGTTTTTGGCTAACAACCTAGCTGAAGACGATCACGTACCAACATTGAAGCTGCATCAGCTCTATGACTACTTTGTCGAGTCGGTGACGGGGCTCTCTTCTCGCATCAACCTTCAACGCTGGGTAGAGGTGCAAGGGTTGATTGAAGATGCCCGCGATCGCGACCCTCTAACCCTCCAGCTCCTCAAGACTATCGGCATTCTCAATCTAATTACGACCACAGGGAATTTAAGGGCTACCCCAACACTGGTAGCGCTTGCCTTATGCGACGGCCCACACGATAAAGCGCTAAAGAGCTGGCAAAAGGCAATTAAAGATCTCCAAAAGCGCAGCTTGGTCACTTACCGCAAGCTAGCTGAAGAGTTGCGGCTCTGGCAGGGATCCGAGTTTAATGTAGAAGCTGCCATTTATGAGTACCTCGAACAAGATCGTTCGCCCCTAGCTGACCTGATGGCGCTGGCGTACCCCCTCAAGCCCCTGGTCGCCCAGCGGCACTATTCGGCTACAGGCACACTGCGTTATTTTGAGCAGCGCTATGGCGATAGCCGACTCAATCTAGAGGAACTGGATAGCGGCTCTGCCGACTACGACGGCACCATTCTCTACTGGTTAGATCGGGTGCCCTTTCAGGGTGACCAAGCTATGACACGCGATGGCAAGCCGCTTATCGTGGTCGAAATCGCCCAGACAGACTTGCTAGCCACCCGTGCCAGTGAGTTACAAGCGCTTCAGGTGATTTGGAGGACAGCCCCAGAACTTACCCAAGATGGTGTGGCTCGTAGAGAAGTGAAACAGCGATTGGTTGAAGCGGAACGGCTGCTGGATGACACCGTGCGGCAGACCTTTGACTGGGCAAATGGCGAAAATCGCGGCTGGGTTGAGGGGCAGCAGACCTCCATCCTGAGTGCTAGGGCGTTTCAGGCTGTGCTATCTGGAGTATGCGATCGCGCCTATCCAAAAACTCCAGTTCTCGACAACGAGCTGATTAACCGCCGTGTCCTCACAACCCAAGGAGCTAAGGCCCGCCGGATACTGCTGGAAGCCATGCTTGAATGGGGTGACAAACCTCGGTTGGGGCTAGATGGCTATGGCCCAGAGGTGGCTATGTACTACTCCGTCCTTGGAGCCACGGGCATTCACCGTCAGGAAGACGGGCTATGGGGCTTTTATCCACCGGATGAAGAAGCTGGTCTTTGGCCGCTTTGGGAGGCTATTGAGAGCTTTTGCCTGAGCGCCAAGCAGCAGCAGCGTTCTCTAGGAGACCTCTACCGCCAATTAGAGCAGCCCCCCTATGGGGTGAAGCCTGGTATGGTGCCAGTAGTTTTTGCCGCAGTGCTGTTGTACCACGTTGATGATGTGGGCTTCTATAAAGACCGCATCTTTGTTCCGGTAATGGGACCAGAGCATTTTGAGCTATTAGTCAAAGACCCTAGCCGTTTCTCGGTGAAGTATTTCGAGATGGTGGGTCTACGCTCCCAGGTATTCCAGGAGTTGGAAAGCATTCTAAAGTCACCCAATGCTAAAACCCCTGCTGGGGTTCGCAATGCATCGCTGTTGGTGGTGGCGAAACCCCTATTTAGCTTTGTGCGCAAGCTGCCCAAATACACTTTGGGCACTCAGCGGGTGAGTGATGAAGCCCAGCAGGTGATCTCTGTGTTGCAACAGGCTCAAGAGCCAGACGAGTTGCTGTTTGTGTCGCTCCCGCAGGCTTGTGGTTTTGAGCCAATGACGACCACTGAAGGTGATGGCACGATAGCTAAGGCATTTCGCAAGCAGCTTGTTCAGGCTCTACATGAGATACAAACGGCCTATGAGGCTCTGTTGAGTTTCTGCAAGACCAGACTTTATGAGGCGTTTGGGGTCAGGCAGGAGGTGAACCTCCGAGAAGACCTGCAAGTGCAGGCAATGCCTATGGTCGGCAAGGTTATTGAGCCGGTGTTAAAGCGCTTTATCTTAGCGGCAGTGGATGATAACGCTGCTGAACAAGAGTGGCTAGAGGCTTTAGTCATGATTGTGGCTGATAAACCCCCAAAATCATGGACTGATGATGACATCACAAGATTTGAATTAGTCCTTAGTGATTTAGTTCGTCGCTTTAAGAACTTGGAGGCGCTACAGAAAGAGGCCAACATACCGACTGAAGGGTTTGTAGCCAAACGACTGACGCTTACCGAGTCAAACGGTAAAGAAATCCGTCAGATCATTTGGATTGATAGAGAAAATGAGGATCTGCTGAACAAAATGGTGGATAAGGCGCTGTCTATGCCTGAAATAAAGGATAGCCCTAAGCTACAACAGGCATTTATCGCTAAGCTAAGCGAAAGAGTTCTGGGAACAAATGTTAAGGACTCCCTGAATGAGTTAGATTCAGCCAGGAAAGTGGGTAAACCAAGCAAGGGGCAAGAGCTAGCTGTATGACTAAACCTGTGAGACATATTTTGGGACTCTCTGGAGGTAAGGACAGTACGGCCCTTGCTGTTCTCATGCGGCAAAAGCATCCAGAATTACAGATCGAGTATTTCTTCTGTGACACTCACAAGGAACTGCCGGAGACTGAAGAATATCTTGACCGGATTGAGGCGCGCCTAGGCATTACGATTACACGACTAGAGGCGGAGAGAGGGTTTGACCATTGGTTGGATGTTTACGGTGGTACATTGCCTTCGCCCAAAATGCGCTGGTGTACTAAGCAAATGAAAATTCTCCCTTTGGAGAAGTTTATTGGAAATGACGAAGCAATTAGCTATATCGGCATTCGGGCAGATGAGAATCGGGATGGGTATATTTCAACCAAGCCAAACATCAAACCAGTTTTTCCATTCAAAGAGCACGGCTTGGTTAAAGCTGATATTCTTCGTCTACTAGAAGATAGTGGCATTGGAATGCCTGACTACTATCGCTGGCGTAGTCGTTCAGGCTGCTTTTTCTGCTTCTTTCAACGTAAGTATGAGTGGGTGATGCTAGCTCAGGAGCACCCAGACTTGTTTAATGAAGCCGTTAGATATGAGCAAGAGCATAGCGATGGTAGAGAATACACTTGGACTCAAGGCGAGACATTACAAGAACTTTTAGAGCGTAAAGATGAAATTTTGTTCGACCATGAGAGATTAATAGATAAAGAAAGAAAAAAGTCAGAGAACCGATCCTTGGCTGAAATTTTGGAATCCGTTCTTGATGACGATTCTATGGATACAGATATGCCATGCTTAGCATGTCACACATAACACACGGAATAATTATTAGTTTGCATGGAAGGCTCGACTACCTATTGGTGGACAGAAATAGCAGGCGTACCTCAAAAGCCTGGCGTTTATGCCTGGTATTATCTGCCAGAGCTAACTGACTTTGATTTACAAGATACGATAAAGCGGATAACAGAGTACCGAAACAATGAGAACAACGATGCTGCCATAGAAACTGTCGAGGCATTTTTGGATAAGTTCTTATTTAAGTACTTTAGAGAAGAACCTTACAAAGCCTTCCTTTATGGCCCCTTAAAGCCTAAATATGAAGGTTTCATTGAACATAAGCCAGAGCTCTCAGGCAGTCTGATTGATAGAATAGTGGAGGATCCAGAAAGACTAATCACAATCAAACAAGTCTTGGAAAAGTCAGCTCCCGATTTTGCTAGTCCTATTTATATAGGCATGTCAGACAATCTAGGCAGAAGGCTAAAACGCCATAAAAAGCTAATAGAGAAATATAGCTCACAAGAATCTTCTTCGTTTTTTTCTGTCGATCAAGATAAATATTCAATAGAAAATCGTGACGAGAGCTTTGCAATGCGAGTTTGCTCTAGAAGTATTCCGCCAACAAGATTGTTTGTGGCGATTAATATCCTGGAAAATGCCGAGAAGAGATACGTGGATATAGAAAATATTCTTAACAGAATTCACTATCCCCTATTAGGAAGGAACTAATAATGGCGCTAAAACTTCGCAAAGAATCAGTCCTAAATTTAACTCTTGAAGGGTCAACTGGCTCATTCAGTGTTGGCACAGGGGTAGAAGGACAAAGATCTATTGAGGTTAAATACTTTCTGACACATGTTGGATTAGACTTTTCAACGGGTTTTGACGAAGCACTCTTGAGTGAGCTTGCTCCCGTAAGAGAAATCTTCGATGTCAACCAACTTGACTTCGATGAAATTATGCAACGTGATATTGATGATTCACGAGTATCGTCAGAGTTAATACCTTATCTATTAGACGACAAGTCAATTGATCTAGTAAAGCTTTTTCCACCGATAGTAGTAGTAGTACTTCCTGTAAAAGAAGATGAGAATCGTCCAGATAATTTATATCCAGAAGTTATCAAAGAGATTCTTCCAGAATCAGAGGATGAGCCATCAAAATGTATTATTCGTTCAGGATCTGTGGGGCAAGAAGTTTTTCAATTTGAGCAGCCTATTGATGAAGGAAAGGTCTTGAAGCATGACTTAGTGCGTCTTCGAATTAATACGCACAAAACTAGACTGGTAATAGTTGATGGCCAGCATAGAGCAATGGCATTGCTTGCTCTATATCGGAATTTGAAGGATCAGTGGTCGGATGAGAAACGTGCACCGTTTAAAGAGTACTACTCAGAGTGGACTCCAAAGTTTATTCAAGAATTCAATTTAAAGGAAATAAATTTACCCATCATTCTTTGTACGTTTCCTAAACTAGATAGCAAATACGTTGGAGATCTTGATTTAAAGAAAGCTGCGCGATCTATCTTTCTCACACTCAACAAAAATGCTAGAAAGGTTTCAAGCTCTCGAAACATTCTTCTAGACGACAACGATCTGATTGCATATTTTCTACGACGCTGCTTGGCTGATATTAAGAGAAAGGATCTTAGATCGCCTTCCTCCTTAAGAATCCATAATGTTGAACTAGATCAGTTTGGTGACAAGCTTAGGATTCAGAGCCCTATTGCTATAACAGGTGTAAATCATTTGTACTATGTTATTGAACATCTTTTGTTAAACAGTGGGAGTGAAGCAGACGGCGTAAAGCCTAGATCGGGAAATTTTTCTATCCGGAAGAATTTAAATACTTATGTTTGTATGGATCGATTGGATGGGCGCAACTTGCTAGGTGCTGAAATAGCAACTTCTACCCAAAGAGATAAATTCACTTTGGATACTGCGGAGAAGCTTGGTGGTAGTTTCGATTCTCACTATGGCCATCTAATTGTTTCATTGTTTGAAAAATTTGAGCTTTACGAAGCTCATAATAGAGCTGTACTCAATCTTGAAAAACGAATTGAGGAAAATCAAGATCGCCAACTTAAACCTATTCTCTTCGAAGGCCAAGGCATTAGTCGTGTCTTTGAAGAACATAGAATAAACCTCAAACGAAAGCTTGTAGATGGGATATACACTACAAAAGTTCCTGAAATACAGGCAATTGCATCAAGACTTGACGCAACTGCCAAAAGAATTGAGGACGGGATTGAAAGTTTTAGGTCAGAGCGTGTTGAGCTGTGTATACAATCAGTTTCTGATAAAACGAAATTCAAAAACTCAGAAGGCAAAATATTACCACAAGTAATTAGATGGTTTGGTGAACTGTTTGAAAATAGACTTACAACAGTAGCATTTCAGAGTGGTTTAATCTGTGGTTTTTTTGGAGAGTTTGAAAAGGCTAGTAACGAAGCTACTAGAAGTGGACGAGAGATACCTCTCATAGAAGAATGTTTTGACGAATATTTAGAGCAGCTAAATACTTTTTTTGTGCCTAAGTCAGCTAGCCAGTTCAAAAAGCTCGTACGGGTATTCACAGGAGAAATGTCCGGTGAATTATCCGATTGGAGCATTATCCAAACTAACCAAACGTTTCGAGATGTTGTGTATAGAGGAGAAATGCAGCCAGACCAATGGACAAAATATAAATATTTATTTCTTGAGTTATGGAAGCCATCAAACGAAGTATTAAGTGAGACTGTGGTTGCTGAACAGCATAAATGTCGCCAGCAAATATACTCGGCTCTATATAACACTTACAAGGCAAATTATTGCAAGGATAACTCTAAGTTGGAAGATAGTCTTGAAAGATCAGAACTTGCAGCGATATTTGATCGATCCTTCAAGGCGTACTCTAGTTTCTTAAAGACCATTGGTGCTGAGCCACTAAACGAAGATGAAATGAAAAAAGCCACTTCTGAGATCCCAGCATCAGAGAGTAATGAACCTAGTTCTGGAGACTAAATTCTCATAATCAGGAGAAACAAGACATAGCTTGAACTTTAATAATTTCTTGTCAAGGCTCGATGAACAGACACTACAGACCCTTTTGGGCAGTGCTATCGTTCGGTTACTAAAGCTACTCGATCCTAAGCTGGCTACCCCTAGTCAATTAGGTCAAATTTTGACGAGTCTTTATTCTCCCGAAACTCTACTTCTTCGTGAAGAGTTTCGCTGTGAGTTAATTGACTTACTTCGCCCAGAACAAGCTAAAATTCTCGTGGCAATTTTAGGGCTGACAGATTCTTCAGATATTTTCCAGTCTTTGCGGACAGTAAAAATCAGAAGAAAATCAGACCAAGAGCGTGCCTTGCTTGATTTCTTCGAGATATCAGTACCTGAACCAGAATATATTCCACAAGTACTACAACCTGAGCCATCGCTGCCCAATTATCTACTTTTTTCTCACCAGAGAAGAGCTTCCCAAGAAGTAAAACAATATCTTACTCTTGAACCAAAGCGCGTTCTGCTCCACATGCCTACAGGCTCAGGCAAGACACGCACAGCAATGAATATCATTGCAGATCACCTGCGTTCACTAGAACCTACCTTAGTCGTATGGCTAGCATACAGTGAAGAACTCTGCGAACAAGCTGTAAATGAGTTCAAACGAGCTTGGCAGCATTTAGGTGATCGAGAAGTTCCTATTTACCGTTTTTGGGGGAACTATGAACTAGACATCGATCAAGCACAAGATGGAATCGTCGTGGCAGGACTCTCAAAGGTCTACAGCAAGGCTAAAAGTAGTATTCGTTTCATCAATCGGTTGGGTAGTCGCAGCTCCCTTGTCGTTATTGATGAAGCTCACCAGGCAATTGCAGAAACCTATAGGTTAGTGCTCGATGCTCTAGTCGTGCCCTACGATAATACAAGCTTACTAGGTTTGACGGCCACACCGGGCCGCACTTGGGCTGATATTAATGCTGATGCAGAGTTAGCAAACTTTTTTGCTCAGCGCAAAGTTATCCTTAAGATACCGGGCTATGACAGCCCAGTGGATTATTTAGTTGAAGAAGGCTACCTTGCAAGGGCAAGCTACCGGTCTCTAATGTATGAGAGTGGTTTAGGCCTGACAGATCGTGACCGTCAGCGCATTCAAAACGAGCTTGAATTACCTCAGCATTTACTAGATCGGCTGGCTGAAGATGAACAGAGGAATCTTCGTATCCTACTTGAAATTGAGGATTTAGCACTGCGACACCAGCGCATAATAGTTTTCGGTATATCTGTTCAGCACGCTAAGCTTCTAGCTGTTGTATTGCGAGCAAGAGGCTTAATTGCTGATGCTGTCACAGGCGAGACTCCTTCTAGGGAGCGAGAACGACTAATTTCTTGCTTCAAAGATGATTCCCCTGAACCCAAGGTTCTTTGTAATTACGGTGTTCTCACAACTGGTTTTGATGCACCCCGTACCAGTGCAGCCGTTATCGCCCGTCCGACTAAATCGCTTGTTCTCTACAGTCAAATGGTTGGCCGTGCGATTAGAGGTATTCGAGCAGGTGGAAATCAAACAGCAGAAATTGTTACCGTAGTTGACAGCGATTTACCAGGGTTTGATTCGGTTTCAGCAGCATTTGCAAATTGGGAAGACGTTTGGAGACAAAATAATGACGAGTAATCCACATGACATCGTGCCTGCTCATCTTGCAGTTCAAGCAATGCGAGATAACGGCTATAAGAATGCTGCTTATGCAATTGCGGAGCTAATGGATAATGCGATTCAAGCTGATGCGACCCAGGTTGAACTGCTCTGTGGTGAGAGAAAGGAACTAGTAGGACAACGCAAGCGATCCCGGATTCACCAAATTGCTGTACTAGACAATGGTCGGGGAATGGGTCCTAGTGTCCTTCGCTTAGCACTTCAATTCGGTAACGGAACTTACTTAGAAGAAGATAAGCATACTGGCATTGGTCGCTTTGGCATGGGTTTACCCTCTTCCTCCGTATCTCAGTGTGAAAGGGTAGACGTTTGGTCTTGGCAAAATGGTAGTGAAAATGCTTTTTACACTTGGCTTGATTTAGAAGAGATTAGAGCCAAAAGGTTAACAGAAGTGCCGGATCCTAAACCACAAGAAATTCCTGAGATTTGGAGAAAAGTCGGCAAAAGCTTTGGTAAAACAGGTACTTTAGTTGTTTGGTCGCAAATTGATCGCTGTATCTGGAAGACTGGTGCTGCCATTATCGATAATTCCGAATTGATTATCGGAAGGATGTATCGTAAGTTCTTAGAAAATAATCAAGTCGCAATTCGGATGTTGTCTTTTGATCTGGACTATCCAGAAACAACGTTTGTTGAGAAGTATGCCCTGCCCAATGATCCAGGCTATCTTATAGCAGAGACTTCCTGTGCTGCTCCATTTGATAAAACTCCGATGTTTCAGCCATGGGAAGGAGAGAATGCATTTGAGTGGGTTTGTCCAATTGAGTTTCGTGGCAAGACTCACAATGTCACTGTTCGTTTTTCTTACGCCAAAGAAGACGCTCGTGTTGGACAAAATCCTGGTAGCTTACCTCATGGACAACATGCCGCCAAAAATGTAGGTATTTCTGTTGTCCGTGCTGGCCGAGAACTTGAACTCGATCAGACATTAGTTATTAAATATGACCCGACCGAGCGGTGGTGGGGAATTGAAGTTGATTTTCCACCATCGCTAGATGATCTTTTTGGTGTTACTAACAACAAACAGTCTGCTAGAAATTTTGCAGAGCTTGTTAAACTCGACATTGAGTCTCTCCTGAAAAATGGCAGAACGATAAACCAGCTAAAAGACGAGTTTCAAGAGGATGAGGATCCCCGTGGTCCTTTACTTGATATCATCCAAAAGATCGATTCACAGCTGAATATTATTCGCCGTCTAGTCAAAGCTCAAACCAAGGGAAATCGCTCCAATAATAAAAGACATACTTCCTCTGTGGCAGAAGAAGTAGCTACCTATGCTACGACAGAGCGCAAAAAGGAGGGGCATGTAGGCGAGAGTGATAAAGATGAGTCTCAACCCCAAGAAATACGACAGACTGAAATCACGAAAACTTTGACTGAACAAGGTGTAACAGAGACTCAAGCGCAAGAACTTGCAGCCAGAACAATTAATGATGGACTGAAATATACTTTTGCAGAGGCTGACTTAGAAACGTCTGCTTTCTTCTCTGTTAAACCCAGAGGTGGTGCGATTATTGTTACGCTAAATACTAGTCATCCAGCCTACGAGAAGCTTGTCGAGGTTATGGAAAAAGACGTAGACAATGTGGATGCTGATACACTTCGATCCCGCCTCAGCAACTCTCTAGAAGGTCTTAAACTTTTGCTCATGGCATGGGCCAGATATGAAGATGAACAACCTGATGGTAAACGACGACTAGCAGCCCAGGATACTCGTGTTGACTGGGGGCGAATTGCCCGTCAGTTTTTGGAACTTGAGGAGTAATTTAGGCCAAGCAATATGCTTCTTCCTGGTGATCAGCTAGAAGAACTATGCAGCCAAGCTCGCAATGAAATTATTTTTGTTGCACCATTTATTAAAGCATCAGCTCTAGAAAGGCTTTTGTCTAAAATACCTGATGCTACAAACTTAAGCTGTGTCACTCGTTGGCGACCAGAAGAAATTATAGCGGGTGTAAGCGATTTAGATGTCTGGCATCTCATAATGAGATGCCAGAATGCTTCACTTTGGCTTCGACCTGACTTACACGCAAAATACTATCGTTCTGATCAAAACTGTCTTGTTGGGTCGGCCAACATTACATCCACAGCTCTAGGTTGGTTAAGCCAAGCTAACCTAGAGTTATTAGTTCCTTTATCTGCCCAAAAACCTCAGCTTAAGCAATTTGAGTCAGAATTATTCTTAGGCTCTGTACGAGTCAGTCAAACTATATTTGAGCAAATGAAGCAAACCGTAGAGTTGCTCCAAGAACAATTGCCCAAAACCCGAGATTTTGAAGTTGTTACTAAGTTAGATCTAGAAGTGGAAGCTTTTAGTATAGTGACTGTTGACACCTGGCTACCGGCACTGCGCAACCCAGAAGATCTGTACCTAGCTTACTGTGGAAGACTGGAAGAGTTAAGTAGAGCGAGTCGCCAAACAGCCCTACAAGACCTGTCGTTGCTAACTCTTCCAGCCGGTCTTTCAAAATCGGCTTTCCAAGTTTACATAGGTTCTTTGATTCTCCAAATGCCAGTTGTTAATCGAGTTGATGAATTTCTTGAAATTCCTCAGAGATTTGGGGCAGTAAAAAACTTACTAACTTCATTGCCGTGTAACCAGAATTTAGAGTTTGACGCTGCTCATGCTTGGCAAACTCTAATGCGATGGTTCCTTTACTTTATGCCAAGCCGCTATACTTTATCAGTACCTAATCATTCAGAAGTGTTTGGTAGATCTAGAACTAGTATTTAGCGGATGTTAAGAAGCTCAAGTCACCCAATCTATCTAGATTTTCATGCGACAACCCCTACAGATACTCGGGTTGCTCAGAAAGTGTTGAACTATATGACTGAGAGCTTTGGTAATGCTAGCAGCATTGATCATGTGGTCGGAGATCGAGCTGAAGCAGCTGTCAAAGCCGCCACCCACCACGTTGCCGACTTAGTGGGCGCTACCCCCCGCGACATCCTCTTTACCTCCGGTGCCACCGAAAGCCTCAACCTCGCTATCCAGGGCACCGTTCAGCATCTAGAACAATCTGGCACTAAGCCTTGCGTAGCCATCTCCACCGTTGAGCATAAAGCCGTCTTTGACACCTGCGCTGCCCTCCACAAACAAGGGCGCATTGAGCTGATCCATATTCCGGTTGATACCCAGGCCCGCCTTGATCTGGGCCAGCTAGAGCAAGCCTGTGCCAGCGGCATTCACCTGCTCTGCATCATGGCGGCCAACAACGAAGTTGGCACCCTTTATCCTATGGAGAAAATTGCCGCGATCGCCCAAAGCTACCAAGTCCCTTTTCTCTGCGACGCCTCCCAAGCCGTTGGCAAAATTCCCATCCAGTTCAATGAGTGGGGCATAACTATGTTGGCCCTATCGGCTCATAAGCTCTATGGCCCCCAAGGCGTTGGGGCGCTCGTAGTGCGTCGAGACCACCGGTTAGAGCCGTTGCTCTATGGGGGTGGACAGCAAAAGGGATTGCGACCGGGAACCCTGAATCTGCCAGGCATCGTTGGTTTGGGCGAAGCCTGTCGGCTGCGGGCAGAAGAGATGGCGGTGGATGAGGTTGAGATTGGGAAAAAGCGCGATCGCCTCCAATCCCTCCTCCAATCTCAAATCTCCGACCTGGTGATCAACGGCGACCCTCAAAACCGCCTGGCGGGGAACCTGCACGTCTCTATCCCCGGCATCCCTAATAGCGCCATCATTGCCAGAGTGCGCCACCGACTTGCTATTTCAACGGGCTCTGCCTGTTCCTCAGGAGTGGAAGCCCCATCCCATGTGCTCAGGGCGATGGGGCTAGCCGAGCCTGTCGTCGAAGGTGCCCTCAGAATTGGCCTAGGTAAATTCTCCACCGACGATGACATTCACCAAGCCGCAGAGATTCTTACTAAGGCAGTTCAGGCCGTAAAGCAGGTAATGGCCTGAAAGCGATTACTTGCAACTGTTTCAGCCCTCGGTACGTGGCAAATATTTGACCAAAGCCTTCATCACTTCCCCATCCCGGAACTGAATCGGGCTTTCGCCAGTAGGGGCAGGCAAAAAATCAGTCCACTCCAGGGTCTCAGCAAACCGTAGCTGGTGGAGCGAGTTAACAATCGAACTCACCGCCTCCCGAGACCCAATCACCAAGACCTTCACGGGCTCACGGTCAGGTTTTGGGTAGGTGTAGAGCTTAACGCAGACCTCGACGCCTACCGTTTCAGCAGCGGCTTGAGATTGACCAAGAAAAGCTTGAGTTTGCATAGCTGTCGCCTTAGTGGACTACAAGTGTCGATAAAGTAAGCGCTCTGATGAGCGCCACCAAGCCTGTCGCCCTGGCGGGCTACAGATTCTTGCGCTGATTATGACATATTTTGTAGTCCATAGGGACTCAATTCTATATCTGCTAATAATCCTCTGACATGATTAAAGTCATGGGAAAAGCAGGAAGAGTACTCCGGCAAGTGCTGGAGGATTACAGCATCAGTCAGACCAAGCTCGCCAACGAATTAGGCATTGGTCGTTCTAACGTCTACCGCTGGGTAAACGAAGTTCGGGATCCAAATTCTGAAACGGTATTAGATATCGTGAAGGCACTGGAAGGGATTAGCCCCGAGGCTGCGTCCCAGTTTAAGCAACTCTACATGAATGGTGAGTCGTAGTGTCTACAGGATCGGGCAGCCCCAGACCCAAGGGGATATCCGCCAGGCAACGGCCAAAGTAACAACCTCTAAGCCATGATTTGTCAGGTAGCTATTTCCTAAATCCTGATGGCCATTGCTCTTCAAGTGCTGGTGACCGGCGCAACTGGGCACAGGCGCATTAGTTGTCCACCCCTAGGGCGGTGGTGAATACCGGTTTCCGGGCGCTATTTGAGCAAGCGCCCCTAAGTCTCTAGCAAGACTCAGGCTCTACAGCTGCCCCCTTGGCCTCAGCCAGTGCCGCCAGCTTGCGCTCGCGCACAAACATAAATAAGGCAAAGCCAACCGCAAAAGAGATGGCAAACATCAGAGCGATGTAGATGCCCCAGAGCCTGAGCTTTAGCCGCCGCCCTTCCGCCACCATAAAGGTGATGGCAATCAGCAGCCCAATGGTCGCATCTACGGCAATAAAGCTAGAGGCCGGGTTGGCCCAGACCTGGTCAATGAAGGCCGTTAGGTCAAAGTTCAGCAGGTTGGTGGCGGTAAATTCGCCTTTGGTAGCAACAGTGAACTGCACCAGGTAGTAGTTCGCCCAGAGGAAGCCAAGCACTGTCAGTGCGGCGTAGATGACCTGGCGAGTTAAGGTTCCGGGCATGGGCAGACTCTGCGAAAGCGGCATCTCTATTGTCCGATCCTTTGCAAGCGATCGCAGGTTTGCTGAGCGACCAGCTGGTAGAGCATCGCTGAGTCTGGTTGTCGGCCTGCGATCGCGATAAGCAGGCCAATACAACCGTTTAGTGCTGTCGCCTATTTAGAATCCATTGACCGCCGAGGCTTAGATTTGCCCGTGCGCGACAGGTTGAACGACTGCGAAAACGCCTTCTTGCGGGCGCTGGTCATATTGCCACTCTGGTAGTCAGCTTCTAAATCTTCCAAAATGGACTGCTCTTCTAACAGGGCCGCACTGGGTGCCATCGCGGCCATCTCCATCCGAGCATTGGCTAAGGACAGACCAGCGGCAGCATAGTCGCCCCGGTCGGAGTACATGACCGCTTCGCGACGGGCGCGGGCCGCCATCAGCAAAGCCACCTGCTCTTTCACCGCTGAGTTGGCAGGGAAGTCGCTGAACTGCGCGGGGCTCACCAGGGGTAGCTCCAGCCCCGTCCGCAGCACCTGACGACCGGACTGTTCCGTGTCATCCCAGGCCAGGCGCACCTGCATCAGTTCGCCGCTGCGCTCCAGGGCAGGCACCTGCAAGCGCACCACTACCTGAATGGGCGACCCCACCATCAGGTTAGGCAGCTTGTAGCGCCGGGTGTCGGTCATTTCAAAGTCATTCAGCACGTCCATGACCGTGACGCCGTTGTTCACCTCAACTCCAAGACTGACCCGCTGGCCCAGGGTGGCGGCTAGACCCGACAGCTCGGTTTCAAAGATCGTCGGCAGTTGGTCTGCCGACTCGATGTGGAAAAAGTTGCCGTCGCCGCTGCGGGCCATGGCCGCCAGCAGGTCTTCGCTGTAGTCGTCGCCAATGCCTAGGGTAGTGGTGCTGACGCCGCGCTGGGCCAGGCCATGGACGTCGCTGGCGATCGCATCTGGCCTCGTTTCCCCCACATTGGCCAGCCCATCGGAGAGCACAATCACCCGGTTGAGCTGGGCGGGGTTGAGGTACTGGCTGACCTGCACCCCGCCCTCAACCCACCCGGCGTGGAGCGCCGTGGAGCCCCGCGAATGGACGTGGCTGAGCTTTTCGAGCAGGGTATTTTTGTCGGTGGCCAGGGTGCTGGGCACCAGGGTTTCGATGCGATCGTCGAAGAGGACAACGCTGATGCGATCGCAGGGCAGCAAATTCTCCACGGCAAAGCGGGCGGCCTCACGGGCGTAGTGCATCTTTTGCCCCTGCATCGAGCCGGAGCGATCGATCGCTAGGCTCAGGTTAAGCGGCACGCGATCGGTCTTGAGGATAACGGCTGGGGGTGTGATGCGCACCAGCACATCGAGGGTCATGGGCTGCTGGGTGACGATCGCCCCGTGGAGCGGAATCAGTTCGAGGGTAGGAAGAGCGGGTTTGGCTTGGGTCATGGCGGCCTCTGAGTGGATTTGATGTGGGCGAGATGGTCGGCAATCAGCTGGAGCAGGCTATCCCGCTCATGGGCGGTGGCGGGGGCTGCAAAGTCTTGCCGAACGTGGAGTTCTAGACCGTCGAGAATCTCTAGACGAGTCCAGGGTTGGGGGGTAGATGTCGATGGGGCAGGGGGTACCGGAGCAGGTGCCGCTAGGGGAGCCTGCATCGTGGAATTGGCAGAGCGCTTGCGCGAGTGTTCTGATGGAGAGGATTCCCTGCGGTCGCGAATTTGAGTCAAAAACGCCAGTGCTGGGTTTGCCGCCTCCACCGTCAGCTGCACGCCGCCCTGCAGAATGTTTTCTAGGGCCGCGTCACCCTGGCCGCCGATCAGGCTGCCGATGGAACTGGCGCTGTAGCCCTCCGCCAACAGACGACGAAGCACCAGCAATTGCAGTAGATGCCGGTAGGTATACCGGGCTTCGCGCCCCTGCTTGAGGGGCTTGTCTAGCCATCCCTGGGTGGTGTAGTAACGCACCAGCCGAGGGTTCACCGGTTCTTGTCCGCGATTTCCAGAACTCTGGTCGGGCAAAAACTGGGGTAGTAGGTCGTTGGTCACCTCAACGAAGCGATCTAAGACCATCTCGGGCTGTTGCTGGGCAATCTGTTGCAACATGCTCATAGGCCCATGATAGACACTTGCAAATTAAACTGTCAATGACGTATTTTGTTGTCACTGCCTTTGACTCACTATGGCATCTCCTGTTGTTCTGATCACCGGCTGTTCATCAGGCATCGGTAAAGCTCTTTGCCAAGCATTCCATCGGCGGGGCTGTCGGGTGGTCGCGACGGCCAGGCGGTTAGAAGCTATGGATGACCTGAAGGCTCACACTGTCATGACCCTGCCCCTAGACGTGACGGACTCGGTAGGCATCCAGCAAGTTATTGAAACCGTACTGGCCCAGGAAGGGCGCATCGACCTGCTGATCAACAATGCGGGCTTTGGGCAGTTTGGCCCGCTGATGGATCTCAGCCCAGCCCAGATCCAGGCCCAGTTTCAGACCAATGTGATGGCCCCCCTGGAACTGGTGCAGCAGGTGGCCCCGGTGATGAAGCGGCAGCGATCGGGCATCATCGTTAACATCGGCAGCATTTCAGGCGTGGTGACAACGCCCTTTGCCGGTGCTTACTGTGCATCAAAGGCGGCGCTGCACTGCCTGTCCGAGGCACTGCGGATGGAGTTGGCCCCCTTTGGCATCCAGGTTGTGACGGTGCAGCCGGGTGCGATTCAGTCGAACTTTGGCCACGCTGCGGAACAGGGGTTGGCGGGGGTGCTGTCACCGGAGTCATGGTATGTGCCGCTGGAGGCGAAGATTCGGGGCAGGGCGGTGCTGTCTCAGACTCAGGCCACACCAGCAGACGCGTTTGCGGAGCAGCTGGTGGCGGCGGTGCTGAGGCCACAGCCGCCGATGACGATTCGGTTGGGGAAAAAGAGCGGGTGGTTACCGTTGCTCAAGCAGCTGTTGCCGCCCAGGCTGATGGAGTTTTTGCTCAAACGACAGTTTGGGCTCACGCAAATTCAGCGATGAAGAGGATACGCCCCGCTGCTGCTTTAGCTCTCAAGATCGGTACCTGCTACCAAAAGCCGATCAATCATTTGAGTGAAGCCGTTCGATATGGCACTCATAGCCCTCTCCGAGCGCCCTGCGCCAGCATTGCAGTACCCCTTCCGAGTCGTCTGTAAATTGCACGATCAGCAATTCAGTAACGGCTCGACGTCCAGGCATGCTGCCCTGAGGATGCGACCAATTCGCTCGCCTCAGTACCGCTTTGACTCGCGCTAAGGTTTCCCATCCACACTGGGGCGCAGGCGAAAAGCTCTCCCATACCTCAGAAATTAGCGACACTGCATCCGGTGATAGAGTCTCTGGGCAAAGCGATTCCGGTAACCCAATCGCCGTGGTCAACTGCTCATCTGACCACCAGGCCCACCACTCTTCCCGGTGCAGCAACTGCACCTCCTCAGCCTGCCGAATCTCTGACCAGGGCGTCTGATCCAACGCCGCCAGTCGAATGGCCTCAGCCCAGGTCACCGCTATATAGCGGCGCGTCATAAATCGAGCCATGATGCCCCTACCCCGCTACCGGCCCACCCACACCAACAGCAACGGGACAAGGAATATTCCCCATCGCCTTGCCCCCAAAGCGTCCACTCAAAAATCTCTTCATTCCAGCCCAGCGATCCTGAAAATAACGGTGGCCTGGTGATGTGAATTGCACCTGTCTGGGGGCAAACAGAGCATCACTGCGCTACGTGTGAAATGAGTAGCAAATGTCACCAGTACAATATATGTACTGAGCCGCCGCACTAAATCCGGAAGAAAAAGTAAAAGGGTGACGAGGTTTACAAAATTAACCCTGACGGCCTTCAATATCTGATTCCATCAGCGATACAGCTCGTTCATAAATCCTCAAACCCAGCAGCACCAAGCGCACCAGCATTTGATCGGGATTCCGCTGACTCGCCTCTGCTAACTCCACAATCCGTTCTGTTGGAATGTGTTCATTGAACAGAATCAAATTGGCCTCCAGTTCGTTAATTAACGGACGGCGGTGCTTTTGAGCACTCTCTCGCAGAGTTTGCCCCACGTCACTTGTGAGCAGAAGTTCCAAGATTTCCGCCAGAAAGGGCGATCGCTTTCGATTGCCTTCCACCGCACACTGTGCCTCAAGCGCCTCCAGCAGTTCCGCCGTCATGTAAAACGTAGGACGACATCCTACCTCTGAGGGATCTAATGGCGATTTATCTTGGGGCACAGAGGACTTGACCATAGGAGTGACAGGGATGAGACCAACTGCCGCTATCGTAGCCTCCCCAGTGAGTGACCGAAACGTTGGGATGTTGCAGCTTTACAGAAGCCTGAGGTTGACAGGTAGAAGCTTTCCTCCGCTTCACATCACCTTGACGTGGGGAATCTCATACTCTGCTTGACCATCATTGCTGAAGTCTGACGTAGCCTCGTTGCACCTAGCCTACACAGTGGTGTGTCTTCAAGCGATGTAAAGCATGGCCGTCAGGAGACTTTAGACATTTTTGGACATATTTGGCTCCCTTTAGGCATAGCCAATTTCTGTTTGTAAACAAAATCCAAAAATCGCTTTACTTTTTAGAAGTACTACTCCATTATAAGCCGTAACACTTTCAAGATGAAAGTACAACGAAGATTGAGTCGTCAATCTTGAGTTCCTGATAAAGTTCCGTGCTTGACCGACGGGTGGCGAGACCAACGATCTGCTACCTGTGGCTGAAAATCGTCCTACTCAATCTGTTCAGGGAGCGATCTACCTACGTCCGCATCACTTGGAGTAGGAGATATGAATCTTATATCTAACCGCCTGGGGCCTCTTGTGCCTCAGTTCTTTCAGCGTAGCTTGTTGCAGCTTGGGAAAAGCTTAACCCACTTCAAATTCCGTGGTCTTAGCGGCTGGATGCTGCTGGGCATCGCTACGGGCATCCTGCTATTTATCAGTATCACCAGCCACGCCAACCCGGCTATGGCTCAGCTCTTCGACACCGTCGAAGGCGAGGCTCAGAGCATCTTCGGCCAGTACCTGGATGGCGACATCATTACGTTCATGTTTGGAATGCTGCGCCTGGTGGTGTGGGTCTCAGCTGTAGGTTTTGTGTTCTTTGCTGTCTACCAGGCCCAGCGGGGCGAACAGTGGCAACCGCTGGTGCAAAACGCCTTCATCATCATTGCCGCCGTCGTCATTGTCGAAGGCTTGAGTCGCTTGTTCTTCGGAGCCTGAGATGAGCGACGACTCGCGCCTGTACTGCCCGGTTAACCCGAGCTTGGGCCGTCAGCCCTCGCTTGGCCCCATCCCGGCTAACCTGCTGGCCCCCTCGGGCGGCATCTTCGTCGGCTTCTACATTTTGATTGAAGTCGTACTCGGCCTGGGGTTTGTCCTATTTCTGCTGCTCAGTACCTGGGGCATTTCCACCTGGTGGGTGGTGGTCGGCGAAAAGACCTGGCTTTTTACCCACAAGTTTGTGCCCGTGCCCGATTGGAAACGGGGCCATGTGCCCTATCAGCGTCATTTACCCAACCACTATGAGTAAACCAAGGCTTGGAACGCAACGCTACCGCTTTCGCCCCTTTGAAGATGAATCACACCTGGAATGTCTCTGCCGCTTGAACCTGCGGGGGCGCAATGTTGGGGCTTACCTACTCAAGCACCAGCGGCAGTACAGTCTGGTGTTTGGCTTTCGCAGCCGGGGTATCCACACCCAACTGCAACCGGGGCAGGCGGAACCGACGCTAAAACGACTTGAAGATGGGTTGAAGGGATTTCGACCGGGCGATCGGCTGCGGATTCATTGGCGATCGTTTGCTGATGACAAGGATCGTCAGCAGTCCCTCGAAACTCTAATTCAGACCACCTCTACCCTGGAAAGCCAGTTTCTCTTGCTGGCCCAGCAACGCGCCACCCGCGACCTCACCACCGAAAAACAGCGCCAGCCCAAACAGCTCTACCTCTTAGCCACCTATCCCCTTGGGTCGGGGCAAGCGCAAAGCGCCGATCACGTCGAAAAGCTGCTGGCGTGGGTCGTCGCCCAGTACGACACCGTCAAAGGGTTGAAGGAGCAGAACCAGCAGCAGTCCTACGTGCAGCTTCTGACTCAGGGCTTCACCGACGGGTACCTGCATTGGGAGCAGCAGCTCAATGCCCGCATGGGTCTTCAGGTTACCCCGATGGGAACCGAAGATCTGTGGCAGTACCTCTGGACTCAGTTCAACACGACAACAACACCCCCCATTCCACAATGCCTGGAGCTAAGTGATGCTGACGGCGACCCCAAGCTTAGCGAGCTGATCCACGATTCGCTGCACGCCACGTCTCGCCTAATTCGCGGGGAGAACGGGCAACCGAGCCATCCCAAAGCCGACCGTCAGTGGGTGCAGGTGAAAGGCAAGTTCGTCGGGGCCGTAGTGCTGGAATCGAAGCCCGCCGGGTTCACGACGCCTGAACATCAGCTTTACTACCTATGGCAAGCCCTGGCTCAATTCCCCGATTGCGAATGCGTTTGCGAACTCGCCGCCGCAGATCGCATGATGACCCGCGTCACCCTGCAACGGCTGACCAAACAGAGTGTTACCGCCACCTTCCGCGCCAACCTGCTGCGGGATGTGGATGTCGCCTCCCAGATGCGGATGAAGCAGGGGGTCGAAGCTCAAGAACGGATCTACGAGGGAGCGTTACCCATCTGGGTCAGTGGTCTGGTGCTGCTGCATCGTGAGAGTCCTGAATCGCTAGCCGAGGCCTGCCAAAAACTGACCAACGCTTTCCACCAGGGCGACTTCATCCGGGAAACCGAGATTGCCTGGCAGCTGTGGCTCAGGTCACTGCCGATTGTGGGAGATCGCCTGATTGACGATGGCCGCAGGCAGATGTACCTGACTAACGAAGCTCCAGGGCTAATGCCGGTGGCTTGTCCCCGCACCATCGACAACCGGGGCATCGAGCTGATCACCCGCGACGGCCAGATGCCGGTTTACCTGGACTTTGTGAATCAACACCGGGGGATGCTGATTTTTGGCGAAACCCGTAGCGGCAAGTCGGTGCTGGCAGCGGAGATTTTTGTGTGGGCGATCGCCAACGGCATGAACGTCATCTCCCTCGACTACCCTAAACCCGACGGCACCACCACCTACACCGACCTGGTGAAGTTCTTTGGCGACCAGGGAGCCTACTTCGACATTGGCTCTGAGAGCAACAACCTCTTCCAGATCCCTGACCTGCGCAATCTGCCGGACAACCAGCGACAAGAACGTCTGGACGACTACAAAGAGTTCCTGGTCAAAGCCCTCGACACCATGGTGATGGGCACTGAGACCGATAACCAATTGGGCAAGCGGGTTCACACCGTGCTTTGGCAAGCGTTGTCCACGTTCTTCGAGACCCCCCAAATTCTGGCTCGCTATGACGCGGCGTTTGAGTCGGGATTCGGCAGTCCGGAGTGGCAGCAGATGCCGACCCTGGCCGATTTTGTCGAGACGGTGATTCATTTAGATCTGGAAGTGGAATCCGCTCTACTCAACGAAGCGATCGCCACCATCCTGCTGGAGCTGCGGGGCTGGCTCTCCAGTCGGGTCGGTAAAGCCATCTCCCAACCCTCCACCATTCGCACCGATGCCCGACTCACCGTCTTTGCTCTCCGCAACGTCGGTGACAACATCGAAGCGGCGGTGCTGGCGCTCTCCGCGCAATCCATGGCCTTTCGCCGAGCGCTGGAAGTCTCCGACTCCCTGCTGGCCATCGATGAGAGCCCGATTCTGTTCAAGTACAACGGCATCGCCCAGATCATCGGCCAGGTCTGTGCCAACGGGGCGAAATCCGGCATTCGCCCCCTGATCATCGGCCAAGACCCCGACACCATTGCCCAATCCGTCGCTGGGTCGCAAATCCTCCAAAACCTCAACACTCGCCTGGTCGGAGCCATCCAGCCCAACGCCCTGCCGTCCTATCAGCGGCTCTTCGGCTACGACCCCAGCCTCTTGAGACCCAACACCGAAGAATCCTTCCGTATCAGCCCCGGTCGGCTCTACTCCCACTGGCTGCTCGATGCCGATGCCCGGCTTACCCCCTGCGCCCACTACCCTTCTCCAGAACTGCTGGGGGCGGTGGCCAATAACCCCAAAGAACAGCGAGCCCGCCAGCGGGTGTTAGCCCAGCATCCCAACAAGTTCGCCGGGTATGCCGCCTTCGCCAAAGCCTACGTCCAGGCGCTGCGCAGTGGCCATTCCCTCGACACCATTGCGCCCGCTAAGCCCGAATTTGAACTCATTCGTCCTGTCTCTGAACTGACGCAAACGATTCCCACCAACGGCCATCAGCCGCAATCTGTAACCCCTCGGAGGTCATCATGACGACTAAACGCCAACACATCCGCTATCGCCTTATACTCGGCACCAGTCTCAGTCTGGGCCTACTTGGCATTGGCACCGCTCGTGCTTCCCTCCAGCCCGGCGGCTGGGGCCAGCAGTGGCAAGACTGGGCGATAGAAAACTTGTCTAATCCTTTAGAAGACATCCTGGCCCAAATCGAGGAAACGACAGCCCTGGCCGAAGAAACGTTGCAGTCCGTTCTGGGCGACCAGTGGGAAGCTCTGAAAACAGCCTTGGGCAGCAACCTGCCTGACCCGCACCGGGTACGAATGGAAGACGCTGTCCCTATTGAGAGCATTTTGGGCACTGATCCAACCACTCAACAACGCGAACTCGCCAACCGTTACGACCAGGAGGTGGCCCGCTCGATGGCGTCTCCCTGGTTGGGCGACCAGGGCCAGACCCGACTCTCGACCCAGGCCGAGCAAACATCCGCATTACTGGAAGATAGTCAGGCCCGCACCCAGCAGGTGCAATCCATGGCC
Source organism: Leptolyngbya sp. (assembly GCA_003249105.1). Lineage (GTDB taxonomy): Bacteria > Cyanobacteriota > Cyanobacteriia > Phormidesmidales > Phormidesmidaceae > Nodosilinea. The sequence goes on from QBLT01000005.1 coordinate 29,836, forward strand.
GAAGACGCTCAGGGTATGAACGTCACCCAGGACGTGATGAAGCAAAACGCCCAAATTCAGGCGTCAGTTGCAGCCCTGCTCCATGAACAGACTCAACTCACCGCTGAAAACAACACCACACTGACACAGCTCCACCAGCTTCAGGGGATGTTGACTCAGCTGGCTGCTAACACCAGCGAAGGTATCGACGAAACCAATCGCCGCGAGCGGGTAGAGCGCCAGATTTCTATCTCCGGCTCCGCCCAGGCTCCGATCTATATCCCCGGTGCCCTGGGTACCAGTTCTTCCGGAAACTAACGAGCCATGCTTAACGCTCTCCTACCATCAAGCATCCTCCCCGCAGCCCAGGTCACAGGCGGAGTCGGCATCATCGACGACAGCGTGCAGCAGCTAGAAGCCGTGCAACAGGCCTGGGATGCCCGCTGGCAAGACATCTTCGCTTCCTCAAGTGGGCTGTATCTGGGCATCAACCAGTTTGCCTCCATCATTCTAGTCGGTGCCTTCCTTTTCTTTGCCGTGGGCTGGGTGAAAGAGGCCATCGAGCGGGGCATTGTTCCAGCCTTGCCCAACGTGCTCTGGGTGCTGACCATTGCCGTGCTGCTCTTTAACAATGGAGCCCTGCTAGGCTCTGCCACCCTCGGCATCCGCAACCTGATCAACGCCCAAACCCAGACGGTGCTTCAGGTGCAGGTAGGCGAGGTGTCAATGCTAGAAGCCCTCAATGATGTCATTCTGTCCCAGCAGGCCAAAGCCGTCATTCAACAAGAGTACGCCGCCTGTGATGCCCAGACCGGGCAAGCCCAGGTGGACTGCTTTATCCGGGCCGGAGAACGTGCCCAGCAACGGCTGGAGCAGGAGTATCGCGCCCGAGGCTTTTGGAGCGCTGGCCTGCAACGGCTTTGGAGTCGAGTGCAGCAGATTAGCCAGCAGGTCGAGCAGGTCTACCAGTCCGGCGAAGCGCCTGTCGGGGGCAATCCCCTGGCGGACATCCTGGTGGGAACCGTGCTGCAAACCAGCAGTCAGGCCCTGGCAGAGCAGTTTCTCAAGGGCTGGCAGTGGGCCTTTGCCAACCTGCTGGAAATGGCGATGCTGCTGACCGGGCTAATTGGCCCGATTGCGGTCGCAGGTTCCGTTGTACCGCTCCAGGGTCGCCCACTGTGGTCGTGGCTGGTGGGCTTTTTCAGCCTGGGGATGGCCAAGTTTTCCTACAACGTCATTGTCGGTCTGGCGGCAACGGTAGTCGTCGCTGCCGAGGCCCAAACCTCCAGCGACTTTGGTTTTCTGCTGCTGATCTCTATCCTGGCTCCGGTGCTGGCTCTGGCTATTGCAGGTGGTGCAGGGATGGCCGTCTTTCGTGGCGTGTCTGGTGGGGTGACCCGGCTAATTGCGGTCGGCACCTCTGCAATTCCCATTCCGAGGTAAGCGATGGAACTACTTGAACTCAACCGTAAGGTGAAACGGCCTCGTATCCATTCCAGCGACATTCTGCCCCTGGCTTTTGCGGGGCTGTCGGTGGGGGTACTGGTCTTCGCGTTGTCCCTGCTGTGGCTGGCGGTATCTGTGTCGCGGCTGGCCAACCAGAAGCCGCCGACTTTGGTACAGCAGGTGGATGGTCGCGCCTTCTCCGTCCGCCCTGCCGACTACCGTCACCGGGAACCCGAGGTGATCCGCCAGGTGGTCTCAACCTGGGCGGTGATGACCTTTACCTGGGGCAAGCTGCCGGGGGAGGGGGAGAAAGCTGTTGATGAAGGGGTTAAAGTTGCCGGGCGCGATCGGGTCTCAAAAGCGGCCTGGGAAGCCTCATTTCTGCTCGCCCCTGACTTCCGCGATGCCTTCTTACAAACCCTGGCCACTGAAGTGATTCCCGAGGGCGTCTTTGACGGGCAGGTCTCAGCGGTCTTGATTCCCCAACACATCTCACCACCCCAGGCAATTGGCGAAGGTCGCTGGCAGGTGGATCTGGTGGCGACCCGAGTGGTGTTTGAAGCCAGCAACCCGGCGGGGACAACTTTGACCTTCAACCGACGCATCACGGTAAGAGCTGTTGAACCTATGGGCGAACCGCTGATTCCCGATGCGTCAGAGTACCAGGCGGTGGCCTACCGCCTGTTGGAGAGCGGGGTGCAGATTGAAGCGATTCAACCAGAGGACGTGAGCCGATGAGTCCCCTCCCAGAACCTAACTTGGACATGCTGCGCGAGATGATGGGCGCACCCGATCTCGCGGAACCGCTGGTGGCTGAGGAAGCGTTCTCAGAGCCCGTGCAGTCTGAGCGTCCCTTCTGGAAGCTGCCGGTGCCCAAGCTGATGTTGATAGGTTCGGCCCTGGTGCCCGTCTTTGCCTTAGCGGGCGTTTTCATTGCAGGCAGCCGTCAGGGCGATACGCCCGGTACGACGACAGCTACAGCCGAACCTGATCAAACTGAGACTCAACCCCAAACAGTGGAAGCAGAGCTGGAGGAAGCTAGAGCAGAGATTGCTGCACTGAAAGCTCAGATGGCGCTGGAAGATCAGGGGGTGGTACAGACGACAACCTCAGGCGTACCGCCTCGTCCGACTACGATGCCAACGCCTTCACCCCCTGCATCCGTGGCGACTCCGGCAAGACCTGCACCTCAAACCGTCGCATCGGCTCCGCCGCCCACCGTTTCAGCAAGACCAGCCTCCCCAGCCGTCAGCTATCCCGCCCCAACGCCTCGCCTACAACCAGCGGCGACAGCGACCCCTGTGGTTTCTCGCCCGTCAGCAGTTCCTGCGGCCCCAACCTCAGCGGCGGCTCCTGCGGTTGATCCGGTAGAACGCTGGCAACAACTGGCCCAAGTGGGGAGCTATGGGAGTTTGCCTCTGACCGAGGAATCCGCTGAACCTGTCTCGGTGCCTGAGGCTGTAGCTCAAGCACAATTTGCCTATGCCACTACTCTCCCTCCGGCACCCGCTCCCGTGAGTCCGCCAGAATCTATACCAGCTGAGGCAGCTCCTGAATTTTCAACCGCTGAGGTTCCTGACTTGGAAGGGGTAGCTGATCCTGAGGAGCTGGCAACAGCTGATATGGAGGAACTGTCTCCACCTGCTATTCTCACCACGGCTGAAGAGCGCATTCTTCAACTGCCCTCAGTCCCAGCCTCTCTAGTCGCAGGGACTCAATCCAGCGGTTCTCTAGCAACGCCGGTCATTCTAGATAGCACGGCTGAGGGCAACAATCTGCTGGTTGTACTTTCAGAACCGTTGGTTGATAGCCAGGGCCAGGTGGCAATTCCAGCGGGGGGCGAACTAGTCGTACAGGTGGAAGCGGTCTCAGATAATGGCCTGGTACGGCTTTCCGCCACCCAGGCGATCTGGAACGACCAGGGTCAGTCCCGCGAACTGGTGCTGCCTCAGGGCGTGATCCAGATCCGGGGCCAGGGCGGGACACCGCTGAAGGCCGAAGCCTATGACGACATTGGCCCCGGCATTGCGGCGATGGATGCCGGACAGTTTGCCCTGGGTTCTATCCGTCGCGCCAGTGAACTCTACACCCGCCCCAATACTCGGGTTGAAAGCGGCAGTGGGTCAACTGTTGTAACCAGCGAAAATCCGGCTCCAAATGTGTTAGCCGGGGTATTGGAAGGGGGCACCGACGCGATCCTCGACACCATTACTGAGCGCAACCAGCGGGCGATTGAGGATCTGGAGCAGCGCCCCCGTATTGCCTACATCGAGGCCGGTCGGCCTGTGCAAGTGTTCGTCAATCAATCGATGCAGATGCCGATTTGAGAACAGGAAAATGATTCGACATTGGGAAACACTTATCCTATCCCTGGCTTTGGCAGGTCTCTCTACTCCAGCCTGGGCACAGGCGACCCGTACTGTTTCAAACCGAGCTGCCAGAGGTGATCATGCCCCGGTCACGGTTGAACTCCATCCAGGTCACGGGGTCACGCTCAACTTTCGCCCGGTGGGAGCCGTTGTGCGTCGCGCTTGGCTCGATGATCCGTCTCAGGTGACGCTAAATTTTGACGATACCCGCTGCGCATTAGTCGCTGCACCAGGAGACTGCGCCGCTACGGTGATTCACCTGCGGCGGATTCAGCCCCTGGCTTTTCCGGGTTTACCTGCCACAGCGACAACGACATTAACGGTCGTGACCGATAGCGACCTCTATACTTTTCAACTGGTCTTTCCCCTGGCAGGCGCACCCGCCTACAGCATTTTGGCGGTTCAACCCGATGCCCCGTCACCCTATGCCAGCGCCATTTTGACGACACAGATCGCTAGCCCTGCTGGTGTGAGGTGGGTAGAACAAGGGCTGCTTGAAGCTCAACGCCGCAATCTGGTGGCGACCGGAGATCCTCTCTGGGAAAGAATTCAAGCCTTGCTGGAGCAACTCAAGCAGGGCCGTCCACTGAGGGAAGCCGCGCAAACCACCGGGGTATCTGAAGCCCTGGTGGTGCGCCTAGTGGAGTTAGGCCGATCTGATTCTGGAATCACTCAAGGGAGATAACCCATGACTCATCGATTTGGACGACACATTCAACGTTTGGGCCTCGTGGCTCTGGGCCTGCTCACGGTCAGTCTTGTCTGGTTCAGGCCTGCTCCGCAAGCGGCGACAGAACCCTGGATTCCCACCGTACCCGTGCAGTGGGATAAACAGTATGCGCGGGTACCCGACTGGTCGCAGCTGACGTTTGCCAACTTGCCGCCGCTGCTCTCTGGCGGGGCTGTTGATATCCCCAGCGATCTGGTCAGCAGCCTGGGCTACGATCCGTCTCGAATTTGGCAGGCGGGGCAGTCGGTGGCTGAGGTGCTGAAGCTGGGCGATTTTCAGACCAGTCTCTACCCACAATTATTTAATCTCCAAACCCTGGCTCAGATGGGTCAAATCGATCTGAGCCAGGTGGCCCTGAGCGCTTTGGAGATGGTCGGCTGGCAGCGGGTTGAAGATCTGGTCTCGGCGATTCCGGGGCTGAGCAACCTGCGGTTGGAGCAGGTGCCGCCTCTGGAAGCCCTCATTTCTGAGGCACTGCCGGTGTCGAGTCTACGAGAACTTGGCGGGAATGCCTCGACCCTTTCTAACCTGCTGTCGGAGTTTCCCGATCTAGGTCAACTGAGTCTGGGACAACTGGGTAGCCAGCTCAATGGGTTTGCCCTGACTGACATTCCGGGGCTAACCGGCATCTCCCTACAAAACTTCAGAGATTGGGGTAATAGCACTATCGGCGGAGTGCCAGGGCTGGCATCGGTGCCTCTAGATCAGATGCCCAATCCGCTTTCTGGGGCTGGGGCTATTGGTCAAATTGATATGGTCTATGGCCAGGCTGAAACCCAGCGACAAACCACGATTTCAGGCAGCAAGCAGGCAGGCTTTCAGGTGCCCTGTGAGGAGTCCTGCGCCCATGTGGAGTTTGCCGGAACGCCAGGCCTGCACGGTAAGCAGTGGATTTCAGGACAGGTGCAGCAGGTGCCGGGGGGCGAAGGGTTTCTGTCGTTTGTAAATAGCGGACAGGAGCCGACTGGGCGGCATCCCTTTGGCGATGCGTTTAAGGTGGCGCTCTGGGATGTGGATGAGTCCTCGGGCACAGTCAGCACGGCGCTATTTTTCCGGATGTGTCAGCGGGGGGGCTTCTTGAGTCCGGATCTGGGTTGTACGCCCTACGTCATTGGCCCGGTGCCGTTTATGACCTACCAGGAAACTGACTTCATGCTGGTAGGCGCTGTGGATGGTGGAAGTGGGAGTCAGGCGGTGTCGAGTCTGCCCGTGGTATCGGCGTCTCCTGGATCGTTGGGACAGCCAGCTTCGCAAAGAGCGCAACCACAAGCAGATGATCTAATGGGTCTACAACCCTGTGGCCCTAGCAATGGCAGGCTCGATCTGGGGTCACTCTCAACCGCCATTTCTACCCTCAGCCGCTATCCCACCGCCCTTGGCCCCTACGGCTGTGATGACCAAAGCCACTGCGGTCGCCGGTTGGGCCAGTACCCCCTGATGAGCTATCAGCCTGAGGTGCAGGCGATGATTGTCTCTCAACCCGGAGGGCAGGAGTTTCTCAAGCGAGTCGAGTCCGGGGCTAAGGTTAATGCTGATGAGGTGGAGCGGTTCTTACCGACGGCCACTCAAACCCATTCGGTGAAGGAATCCTTGCGTGCTATTGCTGAACAGGCCCAAAGGGAAGGATTATCCGATACCGCTTTGGTTGAACGCATTGGCCAGCACTACTTTGGTGGGCCAGGAGTGCCGGTCGAGGGCACGGTGGCTGACATTCAGGGCCAGGTCTTTCTCACTCCTCAGACGGCTTCGCTGAGCCAAGCCTATGCCCAGGCCAAAGGCTGCTTAGCTCAGGGAGGTCGGCAGGGATGAAACGGGTCTTACGTGTTAAACCTCTTCTGATTTGCCTAGTGATGCTTGTGGCTCTAGCCATCTGGCTCTGGCCCAGGTCATCTCAGACCGGCTGGCGATTAGCTCAAGAGGTGGCTCCTCTGCCTCTGCTCAGCCAGATGATGCAGGACAACTTGAGCCCTACTTTTCCGGTCGATCCGGGTCAGATGCAGATGTGGAAGGTGCAAGTTGCAGGTCAACGTCAGCCGCTGTATCTGGTCGATTCTCGGGTTGAAGGAATCGAGATACAGCCGCTTTGTGGGGCGATTGGCTGTGCGTTCTTCGGCTACATCCCTCAGGACACTGGCTTTCAGCGGGTGCTGGCCACCTATCTAAATCCCCACGTACCGCCAGGCCGGAGCCTAATTGAGCCGACGACAACCGTAGAGCATGGTTTACCTCGACTGGTGGTAAACCAGTTAGGCGCTGAAGGCTTGCAGCAATACGCCCTGGGCTTTAACGGTCAGGTTTACGAGATTCAGCAAATCGACACCCTGGCAGGATTATGACGACATCCTCTCAACCCCAACGCCCTCTGGATCTCAGCATCTTACGGGATACTGCTCAACCCTTCTTGGATTCGGGCATGGGTACTCTGCTGCTCGGCCTGGTGGTGCTGTGGGTGGGGATGAGTCTGTTTGGCAACAGCACCAACAAGAACAAGCTGGCGACCGGACGCTTTGCGGGTAACGCCGAACGGCGACGGGCAAAAGCTCTGGGGCGAAAGCAGCAGAAGCAGCGACATCCCGCCAAAGTACCACTCAAAGCCGGGGATCTGGATATCCCTCAGGCCCAGCAAAGTATTGTGGTAGCGGGAGCCCCCGACTCGGGGAAGACCTACAGCATCATTGACCCGGCGATTCGTTCGGCGATCGCCCAGGGATTTCCCATCGTAGTCTACGATTTCAAAGGCAGTCAGCTGGCCGCCCATGCCGCCTGGGCGGCGAGTCAGGGCTATCAGGTGGATGTCTTTGCGCCGGGTCAGCCCTACACCGGCATTTGTAACCCGCTCGATTTCCTTGAAGATGAAACCGATGCCTTGATGGCGTCGCAGCTCGCGGCAGTGTTGCAAAAGAACACCCAGCGGGACGGCGGCTATCGGGATAACGACTTCTTCAACAGTGCCGGTACCAACCTGGTGGAAGCGGTGATGCTTCTGGCCAAGCGCACCCCCTACCCCGACCTGCTGATGGCGAACAAAATTTTGAACCTTTCTAACCTGCCGGGGCGCATCCGACAGGCGGGAGAGTCGGGATGGATTCCGCCCTGGACGATGGAGAGTTTTAACCAGCTGATTGCCTCGGAGGAAGCTGATAAGCAGATTGCGGGGATTGTCGCCACCGCCCAGCGCACGTTCAAAACGTTTACCGGCAAGCAGTTGGTGTCCAGCTTCTGCGGCAAGACCACTATTCCGCTGGATATGACTGGCAAGCGCATTCTGTTCTTGCAGGTGGATATCCAGAAGCGGGATGCTGTGAGTCCCCTCCTGGCAGCCATCCTCCACCTGATCGTCACCCGCAACTTTGCTCGGCCTCGATCTGAACCACTGGTGATCGCCCTCGATGAGTTGCCGACGCTTTACCTGCCGGATCTGCCCAAGTGGATCAACGAATTTCGCTCCTACGGGTTTGTGGCCCTGCTGGGCTACCAGAACTTTGCTCAGCTCCAGCACATCTATGGGCGCGACCTTTCCAGAGCGCTGTTTGCGGCCTGTGGCACCAAGGTGTTTTTCAACCCCAAAGACCGAGAAACCGCTCAAGAGTTCTCGGGCTATCTGGGCGAGAAAGACGTGCGGATTTACACCCGCTCCCGCAGTCAGGGGCGCTATGGCAGCAATAGCCGTTCCGAGCAGTGCCAGCGGGTGCCGTTGATGACGGCGGATCAGATTCTCAAGCTGGATCAGGGGGAGTGCGTGTTTATTAACCCGGCCTATCGGGGTGGTGGGGAAGCCTCGGTGCCATTGCGGGTGCGGGTAAAGGTCTCCAAGCAGGAGCAGAAAATCCAGGAGCGCAGTGAAGCGCTGTGGCATAGCACCGTGCAGCAGAAACTCATTGCTCGGTGCCAAAAGCAGCAGACGCTGAGCGATCTGGACGCGGAGAACCAGTCGCGCAAGGAGATGGCTGAGCGATTGTTTCCAGTACCGGTCAATCAGGAGAAGGCTTTTTCGGGGGCATTTGCCAATTCCGACATCACCGATGAAGAATTTGATGAGGCGTATCGACAATGAAGCACGACTTGACGACATGGAACCTATCTCCAGACACAGCTACTTACCTGGGACAGCATCCCGAACAACTCCCAGCCCTGGCTGAGGCTAAAGCACTGCCACCTTTGCCTCCTGGCTATGTGCCTGAGGTGATAGAGGTGTTATTTGACGACTTGCCCTACCTTCGATCGGTCGGGGGAGTGTTGACCTTCTCCCGAGACTGTTTGCCCGACTACCAGCCCGGCTGCGTGGAATATCGACTGGATGACCAGCTCGCCTTTTTCCAAGTCAGCAGTGAGGTCGTGGTTGATCGGTTGGGGGGTCTGGCGCTGGTGCAGGGGAGGGTGGCATGAATCCCTTTGTGATTAGTCCCCAGGAAGCCCAGGCGATTCAGGAAGATGAGATGCAGTTGGTGATGGCCCTGGCGCAGGTCAGTCAGCGACTAGCGATGACCTTCAAACCATCACCGCCACTTTCCCAAACGGGCCAAGATGACTTGCGAATTCAGCTGGGGCAACGGGTAGTTTATGGTCAACTGGCCGATGGCACGATACGGCGAGAGCTGAATCCTAACAGCTTGAAGGTGATTCTCGATGCCATTCAGCAGCCAGTCACCCCAGGCGTTGATCCAGATGCGTATCGGGGCAAAGTTCCGGCGATTGAAATTCGAGATCGCGGGACGGTGCTATTTCGTGAAGAGCGGGACGGTATCATTACCGTTAACCAAATTCAGATGCAGATTGGGGAGGCTACGGAGAAAGCCCAGGCTGCTATTCCCAGCCCAATCGTAAATGGCCGCAACGGGAAAAACCCTGACGCTCCATCGGCAGATCTGACAGTTGACCCAGAGGCTGTGGCTCAGATCGCGGCCCGGCTGATTAACCCGCTCAATGAAGCAAAGCCTATTTATGATGCCGTAGCGGTTGGTGGCTACCACCTCAAACAAAGCGGTCATCACCTAAGCATCAGTCGCGATGACCAAGTGATTCTGGTAATGCGCGATGGAGGGGTGGTGTCCAATCAGTTGCAGGACACTGATCGAGCGGCATTTCTGGAACTGGAGACTCGGCTTTCTCCAGCCGTGGCAGCAGAGGTGGCTCCGCCAGAACTATCCCGTAATGGGGCAACCCCACCAGCGTTAAAAGTGCTGAACCGGGAAGTGGAGCGATCAGAAAATAGTCCGACCAAGACTCTGCTGAAAGCAACGACGGAGAACTGGCAACTACCAACCCTTGATGTCCGCGTCACCCAGTGGCTCAGCCAACACCTGGAAAACCGACGCAATCAGCAGACGGCGCGGGCGGTAGTGGAACTATTTCAGCGGGGGCATGAGCGCACCGGAGAAAACCTCTACCAAATCGGGGACTACAACCTCAGCCGTAAATCCGCTGGCGATTACAGCCTGCGAGACCAGCAAGGGGAGCTGATGCAGGTTCGAGTGACGAAACCTGCGGGGCTGGGCCGAGGCATCGAGGTGGTATCGGTGGCAGAGCGAGTCAGCGATTTTCAACGGCAGGAGCTGCAACACTTGCGTCACAACCGGGCGGCTATGCCCCAGGGCAAGCTGGACGCGGAAGCGGTCTATGCAGCTCGCACCCGTCGAGTCGAACTTACCGTGCGGAACTTCCTCCAGAGTCACGTCTATGCCAACGCCTGGAACAAAGACGGGGGTCAGTTCAAGCTCGAAGTGGGCACCGACGATCTACTGCGGATCACCGACAAGTGGGGGCGCGGGGTGGTGTTTGAACGCCACCACAGCAACGTGGTCTCACGGCTAAATCAGCAGGATTTACTGCACTTTGAGCGATTGGAACAGCGGATGCAGATGGTGAAACAGCAGACCCAGCGTCAGCCCAAGGCTCAGATGGAGCTGGGCTGAGCTATCACCGCAATCAGGGATTCTCCGGCATCTACCTCGACTGCTCATTCCCGGAGACCAACACCATGGGCCATCCTCAGCTGGCTGAGGCCTATGCGTCCTATTTTCTATCCGGTCAGGGCTTTGGCTCCATTGTCGAGGCTCGGCGGTTTGCGGCGTCCGTTCTCGGAGAGTCCGTGCAGCCAGGGACTGCGCTGGCCAAGACGGTGGATGAATCCGTTGAAGCAGCAGTGGTGCGGGCCGGTCGGCAGATCGCCATGGATGCTCAGACTACCCACGATGCCTACGACCAGCTGGTGGAGTTGCTCAAACACCAGCCCAATTTGAGCGTGCGGTCATCCACCTCGGTGCTGCAACAGGCTTACAGTACACCGATACCGATTGCCTACCTGGCGTCAGTCTTAGGTGGTATTGATGCTGACAAGACGGTATATGAACCCACGGCGGGTAATGGAGCGCTGCTGATTGGGGCAAATCCACAGAAGGTGATCGCCAATGAACTGAATCCAGATCGCTGGGCTGAACTTCAAACCCGAGGTTTTCGCCAACTCACCCAGGCCAATGCCTTGACCTACAAGCCTGAAACACAGGTGGATGTGGTCATCTGTAACCCGCCCTTTGGGGTGGTCAAAGATGAGCAGCGCCACACCCGCCGCTTTCCCATGACCGACACCTGGACAACCCAGATCGATCAGGTGATCGCCCTGAAGGCGCTGACGGTGATGAGGGATGACGGTCGAGCAGTACTGATTTTAGGAGGCAAGCAAGGCCGTGAAGACGAATTACGCTCCGAGCGCTACAACAGCCGTGAGAGTCGGGCTTTCTATTACCTGCTGTATGCGAATTACCGGGTCACCCAGCACCTATCCATCTGGGGCGACCTGTACCGCAAGCAGGGCGCTGGTTTTCCCATCGACGTGATTGTGATTGAGGGGCGGGGTCAGTCAGAACGTCCGCTGCCCGCTGCTGAGGTGCCTACCATCTACAAGTCGCTTGCTGAACTTAAGGAGTTAATTCCCAATGAACCTATCCACCATGCCCGTCTCCCCCTGGACGTACCCGTTCATGACCAGCCAGTATCCCAGCTTTCCCAACCTGTGGACGCTGGAGGGCCTGGGAACGCTATTCATCGTCAGGGTGCCACCAGCGCTAGAGCAGCTGAGCGAAGCGACTTACTTGCAGCTAATGCAAACTCGGCTGGACAGAATGATTCAGGACTCCATCTCGGAAACCTCTCAGATCGAGACGCAACAAGGGCTGGCCACCACCCTCAGCGAATTGGATCCGGTTCAGCACACGCCGATACTGGAGCCGGACGACGACCCAGACTTCGCTCTGGAGGATTGGCGGCAGCAGTGGGCAGAGACCTTGATTCGGAACAACTGGCGGTTTCGGGAACGACTGGGCTACTACGGGGGGATCTTTCCGGTAACGCCCGTAACCCCCAGCTATCCGGATTACCTGGACTGGCTGAGCCTCCACGACGAGACCACGTTAGAGGCGTGGCTGAACGAACTGAGTCTGTAGCCCTTCACCCAGAAATCACCATGAATACTCCTCTTTCAACCGGCGAGGCTGTGACTCCGTCGGCAGACACTTACGATGCCCAGCCCCGGCAAGTGGCCTATGTGCCCAAAAGTAAGGGCTTTTCAACCCAGACCCTGATTCCGTTCAACATGGCCAGTGCCGCGCAGCAGGCGCTGGAGCGATTCGAGCAGCACCACGGCGACATTGATACATACCTGGCCACCCGACTGGGCTATGGCTCTGTTTCTGAACTGCACCAGTACTTCAGCGCTGAGCAGGTCGATGCTTCAGCTCTGGCCATCAGCAATATCGAGCGGGGCGCGGGGTTCATCACGGGCGACCAGACCGGCATTGGCAAGGGCCGCATCTGCGCCAGCATTATGCGCTATGCCCAGCAGCAGGGGAAGATTGCCCTGTTCATCACTAAGGACAAACCCCTCTACGCCGATATGATGCGGGATGTGGGGGATATTGGGATGCGGCGGTTTTCGCCCTTCATCACCGACACCGGTACTGAGATTCCGCTGGCCAATGGGGCGGCGCTGAAGACCGCAGGAGCCGTCAAACAGCAGACGGAAATGCAGGCGATGATTCAGCGGGGGAACCTGGGGCGCTACAGTGCCGTGTTCACCACCTACAGCCAGCTCCAAACGGTGGGGAAGAAAGAACCGTTACGGCGCACATTCCTAAGACGGATGGCTCCCAACGCCATTTTGATCCTCGATGAGGCCCACCAGGCCGGGGGCAGCAAGGGTGGGTGGAAGGAAGCGGGGCCACCGGATCGGGCGGATTTTGTGCGGGAGTTAATTGATCTGTCCTCAGGGGTGTTTTACTCGTCGGCCACCTACGCTAAGCGGGCCGATGTGATGGACTTGTATGCCCGACGCACTGACCTGCGGTTGGGCGTCAGCAGTATGACGGCGCTAGAGAATATCTTGACCCGTGGAGGAGTGCCACTCCAACAGATTGTCGCCAGTAAGTTTGTGGCGTCGGGGCAAATGCTCAGGCGAGAGCGGTCTTACGAGGGGATTTCGTTTCAGGCCAAGACCGTGCCGGTGGATCGGGTAGTAGCCGATGACTTTTCGGCAGCGATGCGAGCGATTAAAGACTTTGACCGGGCCAAGCAGAAGGCGGTGAAGGCGATTGGTAATGAGGCGAAGGCGGAGGCAAAAGCCTTAGGAGAAGATGGGGCGATTGGCGAGGTGGGAGCCAGGAGTACAAACTTCACGTCGTTGATGCACAACTGCATTGAGCAGGGGCTGCTGGCCCAAAAGGCGGATGCGACGGTGGAAGAAGCCATTGCAGCCCTGAACCGAGGTGAGAAGCCCGTGATTACGGTGGCCAACACCATGGGCAGCTTCATCGAGGACTATGCGGAGTCGCAAGATTTAAGGCCTGGGGATGCCATGAGCCTCTCTTTTGGGGATCTGCTGGAACGGTATCTGGAGCGATCTAGAGATGTGGTCGTGACTGACTACCGGGGCCACTCTACTCGGCTCCGCCTCAGCGATGAGCAATTAGGTGGCGATGCCGTTCTGGCTTACGAGGAAGCGCTGGATTGCATTCGTGAGTCTAACTTCAGTGGCATTCCCATCAGCCCCATCGACTACATTGAGCAGCAGTTGGAGCGCTCTGGCTACCGGGTTACCGAAGTCACCGGACGGACGGCAGGCATCGAGTATGGGGCCGATGGCGCTATGACCTACAAGGTGCGGCTGGGGGAGGAAAAGACAGCCAAGGGCAGGATCGATGCCGTGGCCAGGTTCAACGCTGGGGATGCGGATGTCATTCTGCTGAACTGCTCGGGCTCCACGGGGATTTCGTTGCACGCCTCGGAGAAATTTGCCGACCAGCGGCCTCGCCACATGATTGTGGCCCAGGCGGAACGAGATATTAACGTGTTCATGCAGATGCTGGGCCGGGTACATCGCACGGGGCAGGTGGCGCTACCGAACTACACGCTGCTGATGGGGGATTTGCCAGCGGAAAAGCGACCAGGGGCAATCCTCTGTCGCAAGATGGCCAGTCTGAATGCCAACACCACGGCGGCGCGGGAAACCGATATCTCGCTGAACACCGTGGTGGATTTTATGAACCCCTACGGCGAGCAGGTGGTGACGGAGTTGCTGGCCGATGACCCGGAACTGAATGCCAAGCTGGACTTCCCATCTGCCCAGGGGGATAGCGGTGCCTCAGATATTGCCCTGATTAAGAAGATGACCGGGCGGATTCCCTTGCTGCCCATTGCTGAACAGGAAGCGGTCTACAGCTTGATTGAGTCGGAGTACTGCGACCTGGTGGATCAGGCGCGGGCGATGGGGGAGAACATTCTGGAGGCCGATCAGCTGGATTTGGACGCTCGGCCCTTGGCGCGGATGGAGGTGATGGCCGATGACAGTAAGACTGCGAGCGAGTTCACCGGGCCAGTGTACCTGGAGTTGGTGGAGGCGAAGAGTGAGAGTAAGCCGCTGACCCAGCTCCAGGCGATCAATGCGGTGCGGGAGTCGGTGGGGTTGGCGGAGGTGGGGGCTCTGGAAGCCCATGACCCGGATGCTCTGGCCGTGCAGGCGCGTCAGCAGGTGGCGGCGACAATTAATCAGTTGGAAGCGGAGACGAATCGATACCAGCAGGCGGCAATCGCCCAAAAGCAAGACAGTAAAGCCATTGAAAAACTGAGCGATCGCATTGAGCAGCAGCTCACGCATGTTTCTACAGTGTTAGAACAGTTCGTCCCAGGAACACCACTGCGACTCGTGACGCCTGCCAGCAAGACGATTCTCTATGGCGTGGTCGCGGGAGCCGATGCCAAAAAACGATCCGGGAGTCCAGCCGCACCGAACCGCTGGAAGCTCAGGATTCTGGTGGCGGATTCGGCGCGTCAGATTACGGTGCCGTTGTCGAAGTTCAACACCGGGCGAAGCGGATCACTCGATGCCACGGTGCAAACCGAGGACTGGTTTGGCAATAGCGTTTACTCGCTTTTCGACATGCAACAGGAGGCGGGGCGGGTCAACCGGCAGATCTTCACGGGGAACCTGATCAAGGCGTTTGAGAAATACTCTAACGGCAAGTTGGTGAACTACACCGACTATCGGGGTGAGGTCTGCCAGGGGCTGATTATGCCCAAGGGCTTCGATATTGAGTCGGAGCTAACTAAGGAGCCGGTGGCGTTTAAGGAGCCCCAGCAGGTGTTTCAGTTCCTCACGGAGCTGACGAACCGGCAGGGGACGGTGAAGACCCTGGATGAGTTGTTGCTGCTGAAGCCCCAGCAGGCGGGGGAGGGGTTCATTCTGCAAGCACCGAAATCGAAGGAGTCGGGCGGGCGGTATTACCTGGATGAGGCACTGGTTGCGGCGGCGGGGTCGGATTTTTACTCCGTGGCCGATCGCATGGAAGTCGTCATCCCGCCAGAACGGCTGGAGCGGGTCTTGGGAGTATTAATGCAGCAGCGGAACTATACCCTGGCGGCGTTTGAGTTTAAAGAGGTGGCGCGGCAGTTGATGGGGGTGGCGTTGCCAACCTTGGAGAAGGTGGAGGTAGAAGCAGTTAAGTCTCCGGTTGTTGCTCAGTCGGTTGCGCATGCGATCGCCAGTCAACCCAGCCCAGAACCAGTAGAACCAGCAGAAAATCTGGCGTCCCCAGCCTTACCCAATCTGCCCCCGATGGGCCAGCTCGAAAAACGGATTCTGCGGTTTTTGAGGAATGCGGGGATTGAGCAGGAGTTAATGACCTCCCAGGAGTTTCACCTGCGGATTGAAAATGAGCCGTTTATTCCCCTAGTGGTGGAGCGGCAGGGGGATGAGCTGTACCTGACCCATTACCTGACCCAGAACGGCGATATGTTCATCGATTCGGAGATGGTGTTTCGGATGCGCGGCGAGGGGCACATCGAGTTTAAGGAGACGGCAGTGCAGAGTATGCGGGGTGGGGAGTCGCGGATTCCAGACCGTGCCTTTGCCCAAATCTTCTCTAAGAATATTGTGCAGCAGAGGTTCGCAGAAGCAGCCCAGGCTCAGCTACAGGCCCAGGCGGATCCCGAAGTGTCCCCACAGGAACCGGAGGATGAGCGATCGCAGATGCCGAGTGATATGCGGCAGTATCTGGAGGTGAAAGACCAGTATCCCGATGCGATCGTGCTGGTGAAGTCGCCGGATCAGCGGTTCTATGAGGCGTTTTTTGAGGGCGCTCGGCCCTTGATCGAGCATCTGGAGATGATTGGTACCAGCATGGAGTCTGGGGTGAAGGAACTCGGGCGGGTGCCAGTGGCGGGGTTTCCGGTGGGGAGTTTGCACAAGTATGTGGACAGGTTGGCCCAGCATGGGGAGGTGGTGATTGTGGATGGGGAAGGGGCGATCGCCGTCCATCCCCACCAACCGCCTGCCCTTGTTGTGGAGGAACCATCACTGCCTGAACCCGAAGCCGTAGTTGATACCCCAGGCGTTGAGGAGCCTGAGTTCCAAGTGCAGAGTTTGTTTGACGTGGAACCCTTTCGGACAGGTCACGCTACTGGCCAATCGCCACGACCTGTTTCAGCTCCCCTCTGGCAGCAGGAACCAGCGATAGGGGTGCCCGCACAGGATTCATCACCCCACAATCTGCCTCAACCCAAACCCTTGAAACCTATCCAAGGGCCGACGCTGCAAGAAGTTGCCGATGAGGTGCGTGGGGCAGATCTGGAGGATGTAGCGGCACATTTGGGGCTGGAATGCGACCGCCACGACACACACAAGTGGCGCAATGGCGACCACATCATCAGCATCAGCGGGCCACTGTTCATGGACTGGCTAGCAGATGCCGGGGGGCGTGGCGCGATCGACCTGGTGATGCATGTGCAGGGGGTGGAGTTCAAGCAGGCGGTGGAGTGGCTGTTGGGACGGGATTTGTCTCAGCGTCCTGCTCAAGTGGCAACCTATTCCCAAACTGAAGAGCGAGAACCCAGGGTGTTGGCGATGCCCGCCTCGAATGAACATCGCTGGGCGGGGGTGCGTGAGTATCTGGTGGAAGCCCGCAAGCTCCCGGCGGTGCTGGTAGATCGTCTCAATGAGCGGGGTTTGATCTTTGCCGATGACCATCAGAATGCTGTGTTTTTGCGCCACGAGTTGCAGGCCCAAACCTGGAGTCGAGGCGAGGTCATTGGGGCCAGTTTGAGAGGCACCTGGGGCGGGGAGAACCATTTCCATGGGTTAGCGCCAGGCTCGGCAAGGAACCAGGGATGGTTTTGGATTGGCACGGGGCAGGGGCCGGTGAACCGGGTGCTGCTCGTGGAGTCGCCGATTGATGCGATGTCGCTGGCGGTGCTGGATCGGACGCAGCGGGGGCCAGAGGGGATATCGATTTACCTCTCGACGGATGGCTCGGGAGGGGTGCCAGTCGAGGAACTCAAAACGGTGCTGCGGAGTGGGGGGCTGGTGGCGGCGGCGTTTGACGCGGATGTGGCAGGGGAGACCATGGCCTGGCGGATAGCGCAGCAGGTGCCGGGGATTGAGCGGCTGACACCGAATCAGGGGAAGGACTGGAATGAGGCGCTAGCTAACCCGGATGGAGTAGGAAATGGATGGCAACAGAGCCACCCGGATTTAGCACAGTTGTGGCGGTGGCATGGGACAGCACTGGCGCTGGGCAGACCAGAAGGGTATTTGAGTCGAATTACAGAGGTGGCCAGGGAGGTAATGAAGGGGAATGGGCTATCTGAAAAGGCAAAAGAGGTTATGCACAGAGACTTAATGAGCCCTCAACGAGCAGCAATCCAGATGGCCATAGCAAGAAATGGGAGAAATTCCTTAGGTTTTGAGCAGTAAAAGGCTATAGATCATTGCCGATGAGGATGAAGGGTGCCCAAAAGAAGGGGTGGCTGGCATCGACGGTGTGCTGGGGGTGATCTGCCAACTCAAAACCTCCCCGTCGCAGGCTATCGGCGATCGCCTCCGGGTTGTCCAAAAAGTCCTGCTGGGTTCGTTGTAGGGCCTCACCCTTGGGCATGCCCTGGGCCAGGTAGTCGTAGAACCGCTGCATAAATACACTGGTGCTGGCGTCTGCAACTTTCCAGAGGGAGGCGATCACGGTTTTGGCGCGGTCGGGGGCCAAAAAATAGGCGCTGATACCGGCAATTTCTCGACCGTCTTCGTTGCGCTGGCCGCCAAGGGCAGTTTCGCAGGCTGAGAGCACGACCAAATGCACGTTTTGCAACTGGCGACCGATCGCATCAATGTCGCTCATACCCAGGCGATCGCCATTGCCCAGCACAAAATAGGAGCTTTCGTAGAGTCCCGGCACAAACTTGGCGTGGGTGGCGATGTGCAAAATTCTGTGATTGCGGGCATTGTTGCGCAGCGCATCAAAATCAAAGTCGTTGTTGAGAAAAATTTGACCGGGGAAAATGCCGTCTGTGGGGGCTGCGGCACCGCGAATAATGCCCTCTAGCTCAGCCTCCACGTAGGGCAGTGCGTCAAAGTCGGGCACTTTTTGCGACAGCCCGAGGCCCAGAACCGGCGAAGATTCTACGGCATCCAGGCGCTCTGTGGTATCGGTCAATTCCACCGTTAGCACGGTGGACAGGGCATAACGCTGCACCAAATGCTGTTCGCCGTCGTACAGCGCCGCCATGGGGATGTAGCGGGTGACGCGGTCTTGGGCAAATACCAGCCGCTCTATGCCCTGAATATTGTCCTGCTGGAGGGCGGCCTCCAGGGGGGCGATCAGCCAGCCGTGGAGGGTCTGGGCAGTCTGTTGCAGATCTTCGAGAGAGTAAAGTTCAGGCTCCTGGAGCTGTTGGCGAAACTGCCGCACAGTTTCGCTCAGGGTGGCCAGGTTCACGGGCACCTCCACCTGGCCAGCGACACCGCCAGCAGCAGCCCACAGCAGCACCAGGCGATCGTCCAGCACAAAGGGGTAGACCAGTAGGGTATCGGACGTAGCTAGAATATTTTGAGCGCTATTGGACAGGTTGTAAGGATTTTGGAAGTAGCGGTCATTGGCATGGCGCTCGTTAATGGTGGCATCAAAAGCCCACAGCTTGGCGTTATAGTCGACAACCAGCCGTTCCATGTCGCGGTTATAGCCGTTTAGCTCAGTGGCTGGGCAACCTGCCTGCTCGCAAACCAAGATCTTGCGTCCCAATTCGATGAGGCTGTTGTGGGCCGCTACGATTTCGCGCTCAAGATCATCTAACACCAAACCTTGGCTCGTCCACACCGCACGGGTTTGGCGATTAAAGTTGCGAATTTCCTCCAGTTTGAGCAGATCTAGCACCTGCTGGGCTTCCAGAATGCGCCCTTGCTGGATCAGCGCATCGGCCAGCAATCGGTACGACTCTTCCACAGAGGCCAGGTAAGACTGCTCGTTAGCCTCACCCAGGCCGCCCGACACCAGTTGTTGCCGAAAGCGCTCGCTGACATTCACCGATTGTTTGAGAAACACCGTGGCCGTGGCCCATTCCTCCTTTTGGCTGTAAAGCGCCCCAATGCGCCGCAGGGTGAGCGCCTGGCGACTGAGGTTTTGCTGCTGCTCGGCTATGGCCAGGGCCTCTCGGTAATGCTCAAGAGCGGTATCGTGCTGCCCCAGCCCGGTGTAGACGTTGCCCAGATCGTTGAGTGTAACGGAGAGTCTGGACAGATCGCTCTCCTGGCGACGAAAGTTGAGCACCGACTGAGCGATGGGCAGAGCCTCCTGGTAACGGCCCAGAAAGGCAAGGGTGCGGGCAATGTTGCCCCTGGTTGTAGGTTCAGCGCCGCGATCGCTCGTTTGGCCAAAGAGGCGAATGTGTTGTTGCAAACTTTCTAAACTTGCTTGATAGCTCTGTAGGGCAGCGTCGTACTGGCCCAGGTTCATATGGGCCAAGCCTAAGTTATTGAGAGCGGCGCTCTGAGTTTCCAGGGTGGTATTACCTATGGCTCGAGAAATCTGTAAAGCCGATTCGATGTGCTGAATGGAGGCACTGTAGTCCCCAATGTTGGATGACACGTCAGCCAGCGCTAGCAGAGTGGAACTTTGCCACCCTCTAGAGTCGAAGGGCCAGGTGGAGCTGGGGGGCATGCTAAAGATAGCCAGGGCTTGGTTGAGGGTGGTGAGCGCTTGGGCGTATTGGGTAAGTCCGGTATGGCTTTTGCCCTGGTAATAGTAAATTTCTCCTAAGTCCCAGCGCGCCTGGGCAGAGCCAGAGCGGGCACTAGACTCGACAAATCGTAGGGCAGTGGCGAGACAGTCTAAAGCAGTCTGAAAATTGCTTACTTCGTAATAGTCAATACCAGCGTTGAGCAATTGATTGGGGTCGCGGCTTTGGCAATTTGTTGGGGTTTGGGCAAGCTGGGCTGGATTGGCTGCCTGGACGGCTGGGGTGAGCCCGACTAGGGTAACCCAAAAGGCCAGCACGCCATAACCCAAGCTGCGAGCAAGAAAGCAAATTTTCATAGCAGACACACCCTTGGGGCAGTTCGGGTAGACTCGTCTATCTTAAGTGAGCCTATTTGGAGGTTTTGCAAAGATTGGGTAGATAATTGCCTGTTTTAGGGAAGACTACAGCCCATTGCCGATGAGGATAAAGGGTGCCCAGTAGTGGGGGTGGGCCAGGTTGTTGGGGTCGAGGCCCAGATCTTGGGCCAGTTCAAAGCCACCTCTGTTGCTACTTTCTCCCAGGGGCGTCGAGTCCAGGCGAATCAGGTCTAGCTGGGCCTGCTGGAGGGCGGCGGCTGTGGCCAGCCCATCCTCGCGGAGTGCGTCATAAAAAGCACTCATCAACACCTGGGTGCCGCCGTCGTCTACTTTCCAAAGCGAGCCGATCGCCGCATCGGCCCCGGCCAGCTGCATCAGGTAGCCAAACCCCAAAATTTCTTCGCCGTTGATGGTGCCAGCGGGGGTGCCAGCAGCCGGGGTTTCCTCGGCCCGCAGCACGTCGCCCACGGCGGTTTCGCAGGCGCTCAGCACCACCAGGTCAACGTTGGGAAAGCTCCAGCCTTTAACATCGGCCAGGGTGGCTTTTTCGCCATTGCCAAACAAAATGTAGGAGTCCTCCAGGCTGCCGGGGTTGAAGGCGGCGTGGGTGGCCAGGTGGATGATGCGGTAGTCATCCATTTCGAAAATCAGGCTGGGGGTAAAGGCCTGGTTGAGTCGGGAGACGGTGCCGGGAATCAGGCTGCTTAGGGCTTCGACCTCTGGCCCGGCGTGGATGAGGCCGTTGTAGGCAACGGTGCGGTTCCCCACCTGAAACTCGTAGCGCCCCTCGGTAAAGGCGGCGGCCAGCACGCTCAGGTTGCCCCGGCTGGGGATGTGGTTGAGGTCGGCCAGGCTGGCAGCGGTGATGTTGTTGACGGCATAGCGCTCAATCAGCCAGCCGTCGCCGTCGTGGAGGGCTGCCAGGGGCACGTAGCGCAGCCGCAGGTCGGGGGAGTAGATGATGGTTTTGGCCTGGGCCTGCTGCAGGTCGGCTTCGATGGGGCGAATCAGCCAATCGTAGAGCTGCTGGGCGGGGGTAGCGGCGTCGCGATCGGGCGACTCCAGGGCGTAGCGCAGCTCACCAATTGCCCGGTTGAGCTCCACCCGGGTGACGGGTACCGTGCGGCGAATGGGGGCCTGCCCAGGGGTGACCAGCACCAGCTCCAGGCGATCATCCAGCACCAGGGGGTAGAGCACGACGGCGTTTTGGTCGAGCCGTTGCAGGTTGTCGCGCAGGCCATTCAGCTCAGGCATCTCGATGTTGGCGGCCCCCAGGGTGTTGCGCAGCCGGTTCACCAGGGTGACAATGTCAGCTTGCTCGAAGAAGCTCTGGAAGGTGAGCAGCACCGCCTGCTCTAGCTGGCGCAGCTCGGCAATGCGGGCCTGCTGCTGGGGGGTGCGCTGGTCGGGGGCAATTTTGGCCAGCTCGGCCCGCTCGCGCCCCAGCGCAATGAGTTTGGCTTGGTTGGCGGTGTAGCGGTCGGCAATAGCCTGCTCGTCGGGGCGCAGGGCCACGCCCACCTGGGTGTCGGCATTGCCGCGCACGCCGCGCAGGTAGGTGTCTAGCTCCTGCACCCGCAGCAAATCCAGCACCCGCTGGGCCTCCAGAATGCGATCTTGCTGAAGCAGCAGATCGGCCAGGCGGCGGTAGGTGCCTTCGATGGTGGCGGTGTAGCTCTCTTGCAGGCTTTGCTCTAGCGCTTGATTGCTCTGGCGAATGGTTTCGTAGGTGTTGATCGCCTGCTTCAGAAAAACGATGGCGAGTACAATGTCTTCCTGGAGTTCAAACAATATACCGATGTTGTCGAGGATTCTGGCTTCGCTCGCGCGATCGCCAAGCTCCCGTGTGATCGCCAGGCTTTGCTCGTAGTAGTCGAGGGCCTCAGGATAGTCCCCTAACGATTTATTCATAACACCGATGTTGTTGAGGGCGTTGGCTTCGCCCGCACGATCGCCAAGCTCCCGTTTGATCGCCAGGCTTTGCTCGTAGTTATTGAGGGCCTCAGGATAGTCCCCTAACGATTTATTCACAATACCGATGTTGTTGAGGGTGTTGGCTTCGCCCGCGCGATCGCCAAGCTCCCGTTTGATCGCCAGGCTTTGCTCGTAGTAGTCGAGGGCCTCAGGGTAGTCCCCCAACAATCGATTCACATCGCCGATGTTGTTGAGGATTTTGGCTTCGCTCGCGCGATCGCCAAGCTCCCGTTTGATCGCCAGGCTTTGCTCGTAGTAGTCGAGGGCCTCAGGATAGTCCCCCAACAATTGATTCACAATGCCGATGTTGTTGAGGGTGTTGGCTTCGTCCGCGCGATCGCCAAGCCTTTGAGAGATGGTTAGGCTTTCCTTGTAGTGGTCCAGAGCTTGTGGATAGTTGCTTAACCTTCGGTTAGCAAGTCCGAGAAACGTGAGGGTATTTGATTCTCGATTAGCATTGCCAACTTGCCTGTAAAGGGTGAGGGCCTGTTCAAAAGCCCTCAGCGCTCCCCGAAAGTCGCTGCTGTTGTAGAGGTTTCTGCCTTCTTGGTAAAGGCGATCGGCCTCTGCTTCCGTACTTGCTTCTGTTGCTTCTTGAGCTAAATCTAAGGGCACCCCCACAGGCCCAGGCCACCCCAGCACCAGGGGCAAACCAACCGCCAACAGCAGCAATAACCATCTCAAAGGAGGACGCATCGGATACCCAGGGCGAGGTTGCACAACAGAGCACTACACCCGGTCTAACCGACAATCCGGCAGTTGAGGCTGAAATATTGGCAAGTCTTCGGCTTTTGCAAATTTGCTTCGCCGCAGGTGCCATGATGAATTCAACGATTCTGGCAATGCTGGCTACGACCCAGGCCGCCTTCGCCACCCTCAACTTCGACCAATACCGGCACTATCTTGAGCTGGCATTGACCACTGAGCAGGCTTTCCAGGGCAAACAATATGGCATTGCGTCATGGCAGCTCGGCCTCAATACTGGCTAGAAGCTTGGCATCCCCCAGAGCCATTGCGCCCTGCTGGGCCTGTCTGAGCAACACTTTGGCTTCTTCTGGCCTGTCTACGCGGTTATAGAGCGTGCCTAACCCCCACTGAGCCCTGACCTGCTCTTCTAAGTTTTCGCCTGTCGCTGCCAGCTCAATCGCCTTCAGGTAGCTCTGCTCCGTAGGCAGCTCCAGCCCGCTGCGAATAAAGTAATCTCCCAGCAAGCGATAGATTTGGGTGGTTTCGGTGCCAGACTCAACCAGAGCCAGCAGGTCATTAATGCCCTGGGCAAATAGCTTGTAGCTGGGGTAAACCTCGTCTACCAATATCAACGTCTTCAGCTCTTGGGAGGCATCCATGGCGTTGACAGCGGCGATCGCCGCTTCGGCATCGGCCCGTTCATCGCGGCTGATCAGGCTAAATATCTCTACAGGTTCTCCATCGTCGGAAGCTTCTGCCGCATTTTCGGCCACCACCTGGAGGACATACTCGTCGCCCAGTTCCAGGGCTGGCTGACTGGCGGGGTAGCACAGTGTCGTTTGGCTGCTCTGGATGGTCCACACCTCGGCCCAGTCTTCCCCATCGCGCTTTTTAAGGGTGACGGTGTACAGCTGCGCCCCGGCCACCGCATTCCAGCGCAGCAGGGGCTTGGGGGTGAGCACCTGGCCCGACCAGGGCGAAATCACGTAGGGCAACGCTGCATCACCCGCACTCCAGGTTTCGCTGACGCCAAAGGTAGGCCGCACTCGACGAGGCGTATCTGGGCAGGCGCGGCTAACGCTAGAGTCTCCAGCGGGAACGTTATCCGTCACCCGGCGATCTGGACAGACCAGCACCACTACGGTACCGGGCCTGACCCGCAGCCGATCGTCGCCGTAGAGCGCTGTGCCGGGTAAGGCCCGTCGAAAATTAGTCCAGCCACTTCGTTTAAGCTGTACCTGGCTGCCAGAGATGGAATGAAGGCGGGCCAGTTGCGCCGAGGCTGCTGCGGTAAACCCCAACCAGCTCACTAGGGAGAGCGTGCCGATGAGCAGCGATCGCCGGAAGCGGGCCTTACCCTTGATACCGCTATGGCCCAAAAGCTGGGGTTGAGATGTAAGGGGGTTAGCCCAGACTCTAGGCTGGCAGGGTTGAACAGGGGGCATTCGGCTACTCCTGGGTGTTGGGTAAATCGGTATCGGATAACGCTTTATTAGCCATGCCTGCCCAAGGGTCATCTTCTGGGCGACTGACTTTGCTCTGGCAGGTTTCCCATTCGGCTCGGGCTTCGGTGGGTCTTTTCTGCGCGTCTAGCACCTGGGCCAACAGGCAGTGGGCATCGGGACGCGACCCTTCGATCTTTTCTTCTAAGCCAATGGCTCTGAGCAGCTCGCCCTCGGCTTCTACCAACCGGTCTTGCTTAAGCCAGGCCCAGCCCAGGTTTTTGCGGAGGCCATACTCTAGCTCTGTGTTGGCGGGATCGCGTCGCTGATCTTGCAGGGCGGTTAGCAGCGACACCGCCGCCGACTCGTAATCTTTATCGGTCAAAATTTGCAAACGGGCTAAGTTATTCACCGACTCT
This sequence comes from Leptolyngbya sp., assembly GCA_003249105.1. Classification (GTDB taxonomy): domain Bacteria; phylum Cyanobacteriota; class Cyanobacteriia; order Phormidesmidales; family Phormidesmidaceae; genus Nodosilinea. The sequence goes on from QBLT01000005.1 coordinate 54,748, forward strand.
AGATACCCGCCTTTGATGGCCTTGGCGTATTCGGCCTTGGCCTGGGTAAAGTTGCGCAGATCTTCGTACGTCACCGCCAGATCGTGATTGGCCTCTGGAAAATCGGGATTGAGGTGGAGGGCTCGTGCAAAGTTAGCCTGGGCGTTGGCGAGTTGCCCGTCTTGAAAATACTGCCGGGTGCCAGCAGCATGGTACTGGGTCGCGGCCCAGGGTAGCCCGGCACTGTGGCCAAAGAAAAACGCAACCAGTAGCCCCAGGGCCAGCGAGAACTTGATCAGCGGCCAAAACTGTGGATAGGGCACCCGCTGGGTCAGGTAGGTATCTACCAGTTGCTGGCCCACCTTGGTCAGCACGCCGCCGGTTGCCAGCAGCGCTAAGACTACGGGGGCGATCGCCCCAATCGAGCTCCAAACGCCGGGGGCTCCGGTCAAAAACCGGGTGGCGATATCCTTCGCTAGGGCTAGGGTAATGGTGAGCAGGGCAATGGTCAGCCCCCCTAGCAGCCAACCCAAAATCGGCTGGGGCTCTGACTCCTTGGGGTACCACCACCAGTGATGACTAGGCGGGTTGAGGCTTTTGCGCCAGTTGGGTAGAGCCTTTAGGGCCAGCAGGTGATCGTTCCATTGGCCGACCTTGGCATCGTCCTCTGCCAAGGCTATCCACAGCTCGGGGGTTAGCTCGGGGATCTCCGGCTGGTCGGTGAAGAGATCGATGTGGTGCTGAATGCGATCGCGCTGCCGCAATAGCAAAAATACCTTTGCCTCTGGCCAGGGGTCAGCCACCATCAAGTCGCTCACCTGTTGGTGATACGTGTGGAGGGCTATCGTCAACGTATCGGTGAGTCGCATGGTCACGTCACACTCCACCGACGATAAGGCTAATTGGGAGCGTTTGCATCGGTACCGTTACTCTCCCTGGGGCACAATTTCAAACAGTAGCGACAAGACGGCCACGTCTTCTACTCCTAGCAGCCGTGGGCCAGCGCCAGCAATGGGGGTACTGCTTCCCCGGCGCGTATCCATCGCCCCAAACAAGTCATCCATGGCCGCTACGCTGTCTACTTCCTCACCTCGGTTGGGCGAGCGATCGAGCTTGGGAGCATTGGAGCGCAGTTTTTTCAGCGGGCTGACGAGGGATTGGGGGCTGGCTAAAACCAAGAGTTCGGCAATGCCGTGGGGCGGTGCGGCTCTTAACTCAATAGCTTGCAAGCCCCCCGGCGCAATCACGTCAATTTGCGGATCATCGCTGGCCCCAGGCGGGAACAACACCGTCAGCTGCCCAGCTGAATCAATCGCTAAAATGCCAAAGTGCAAATTTTGGGCTTCGTTGTTGTGTACTTCAACAATAATCTGATCGCCCACCGGGATTTGGGCAACCCCCTGGTCTGACTGCTGGGGAATGATAATGGCTTCGGGGTTACCGCCCCGCGTGGTGGTGCCGGTACGCGATGCGCCATGCTTGACCAGCACACTGACATTAATGTGGGCGGTCTGCTGATTCACCATCAGGGCCAGCATGTGGCCCAAATACAGGCTGACGAAGCGAGGACGGAGGCGATCAATGGCCGTTTCTACAGGTTCACCGGGAGCGCCAAAGGAACCCAACAAAACGGGAACCTGAGTTGGCGAAAACAACCCGACGCTGCCCTCGGTTTGCCGCAGCGACGCTGGGGCGGCCTGGGCTACCAGATACCGATCAATGGCCTCGGTGTAACGACCCAGCAACACGTGGGCGGATTTTCCGGGCTGAATGAGAAATACCTCAAACTCGGGCCATTTCCCCAGGCGATCTAGAGCAAGCTGCTGTTCTGCTGGGGTGAGGGTTTCATCTAGCCCAACCTTGAGGGTAACGGTACCCGAAATGCCGCGCACCTTCTCCTGCAAGAGTTGGCCCGTGGCCGAAGCCGCGTCCAGCCCACGGGTAGTGCTGACCAATTGGCCCTCAGTTAATAGCCCTCGACGAGAGCCATCAATTTGTTGCACCTCTGCCAGTTCGGCCCCGGTGGTGGCATCAATCAGCGAGAAAATAGCTCCCTGGTCAAAGGCTTCTAAAGTCCACGGGTCGAGCCCACCGAGCCAAAGCTGGAGGCGATCGCCCTCGGCCTTGTTACCGCTGGGGCCAAGCACCAGGGCTTCTGCCGGTTGCGAGACGGGGTCAATATGGTAAATCGGCTTTTGGCTAGCAATAGGGTCGGCGGTGGGGACAGGGTCGTAGATGGGCTGTTGAGTGTGCTCGGCCAGCCGGGTAGAGCTATTGGTCACCATGGGGATGGTGACGGAAAGCGGCCCCGTCGCCTGCCACAGATATTGGGTGAGTAGATAGGTAAAGGCCCCGGCCACAAACCCATCGAAGCTATAGTCGGCGGCTAGCTGGTTATACCGGGCGGCCCCGACAAAAAAGCCCTGGCCCTTAGGTGACGTAATGGCCTCCACGTACCGAGCATCGTCCCAGCCCAGCTGGTCGAGCAGCTGGCGTTGGTACTCCCATTCGGTGTCGGCAATGGGCTGCAAACCGCTGCGGGCGGTGGTCTGGTTGAGCGATCGCATCACCGCATTGCCGCGCTTGCCGCCCCCGGCATAGCAGCAGTCGAGCACAAAGGTGACGTTGTCAGTTTTTTGGGCCAGGGCCGCCCGCATGAGCAGCAGCGTGTGGCCCATGATGTCTTGCACACCATTAGCGGCATCGGCGTCGTAGCGGTAGGGTGCAATAGCGGTGTTGAAACATTCGCCCGCCTCTTTATCGATGCAGTTGCGCTGAATACGGTTGAGGAAGTCGCGCATGAGGGTGCTCTCGCGGACGCGATCGCCGTGGCCCGAAAAGTGGAGCACGACTACATCCCCAGCCTTGGCAGGCTCGTAGAGGTATTCGTTAAAGGCTCCTAAGATGTTGCGCCGCGAGGCCTGCTGATCACGCAGCACATGGACATCATTATTGCTAAAGCCAAAGCGGTGGATCAGTAACCGTCGCTGAAGCTCGACATCGTTTAGGGAACCGTCTAAAGCGTTACCGGAGTAGTCGTTAACGCCAATCAGCAGGGCTACCTTGCGGGGGGTGGCTTGAGCCAGGGCCTTACCGTAGTGGGTGGCATGGCGATCAAGGTGAAGCGGGCTGAGGGCGATCGCCCCCAAAGCCCCAGCGGCCCCTTGCAGAAAATGGCGGCGGTGGATGCGGGTCATAGCGGGTTACCAATCAAAATAAACGGTGCCCAAAAGTAGGGGTGAGCCAGCCCCACCGATGCCGCCTCGGGCTCGACTAGGGCAAAGCCGCGACTCACGCCCAGGTTGGTTAGACGGTCATCCAGGGTGGTTTCCCCCAAGAGCAAACTCAACTGGGCCTGTCGCAGCGCCTCGGCGGTGGTCAATTCTCCTGTGGCTAGCAGGGTATAGAAGCGCTGCATCAGCAGACTGGTGCCCGCGTCGTCCACCTTCCACAGGGTGGCCATGACGGTCTTGGCCTTGTTGCGACCCAAAAAGTAGGAACTCAGCCCGGCAATTTCGGTACCGTCTAGGGTCGCCCCACCCAGGGCCGTTTGGCAGGCGGAGAGCACCACCAGATGCAGGTTGCGAAACTGGGTGTCGAGGGCACCAATGTCGGCCAGGGCCAGGCGCTGCCCCGTGCCCGAGAGGATGTATGACTCGCCCTGGGTACTGGGCACAAACTCGGCGTGGGTGGCAATGTGCAAAATGTTGGCTTGCCGCACGTTTTGGCTCAGCGCCTCAAAAGTAAAGGCCTCATCGAGAAAAATTTGGCCAGGGTAGATGCCTCCATCTGTGTTATCCGCCGACCGAATCATCGCCCTCAGTTCTTCGGCTACGTTGGGCAGGGGGCTAAAGCCGGGGATGGCCCGCGTCAGCCCTAGCCCCAGGGCCGAGGCGGTGTCTGCATGGCCCAAACGACCCTGGGTGTCGGTTAGCGCCGCCGATAGCACTGTGGAAACGGTGTAATTTTCCAGCAAATACTGGCTGCCGTCGTGGAGGGCGGCCATGGGCAGGTAGCGGGTGGTGCGGTCTTGGGCAAAGATCAGGTGGCGAATGGTGTTTTTCTCTAGCTCGGACTCCAATGGCGCAATCAGCCAGCCGTAGAGCTGCTGCGACACCGCCCTAAACTCGTCGTAGGCCTGGGCATTCTGGTGTTCCAGCAGCTCGCGGAATTGTAGCGCCGCCCGACTCAGCTCGGCCTGGGTGACGGGCACCTCCACGCTGCCTACCACACCGCCCGTCGCTGTCCACAGCAGCCACAGGCGATCTTCTAGCACCACGGGGTAGATCAGCACGGTGCCGGGCTGGGCGTTGACCAAGTCCAGGGCATCGCTAGAGAGGCTGGTAGGGTCGTAGAAAACCCGGTCGGTGGCTCGGCCCTGGCGCACAGTCTGCTCAAAGGTGGCCACGGTTTGGTCGTACTGCTGCTCTAGGGCGATTTGCTGGTCGTAGAGGGTTTGGGGACAGTTAGGATCGCACTGGGCCAGGGCGGTGCCCAGGGCAAGCAGGCTGCCATGAGACTCGATAACGGGTTGCTCGGCGGGGTCGTAGGTGAGGGTGCCGCCCGCATAGCTGGCGCGGGTAAACTCGCGCAGTTCTTCGACCTTCAACAGTTCTAAGACCTGCTGGGCTTCGAGAATGCGGCCCCCGGCAAGCAGTAGGTCGGTCACGGTGCGGTAGGTATCGACCACTGTCTCGGTGTAGGAGTCTTGCAACTCCTGATCTAGGGTGCGGTTGTCGGTGCGGATGGTTTCGATAGTGTTGACGGCATCTTTAAAGAAAATAATCGCCAGCTCCAGCTGCCCTTGGGTCTGATAAAAAGAGCCGATGTTGTCCAGGGTCTCGGCTTCGCCCTCGCGATCGCCAATCTCCCGTGTGGTCACGAGGCTTTGCTCGTAGTAGTCGAGGGCTGTCGGGTACTTCCCCAACGAAGCATTTACATTGCCAATGTTGTCGAGGGTCACGGCTTCGGTGGCGCGATTGCCAATGGCCTGTGTAATCATGAGGCTTTGCTCGTAGTCGTCGAGGGCCGCCGGATAATTCCCCAACGCTCGATTCACAGCACCAATGTTGTTGAGGGTGTTGGCTTCGCCCGCGCGATCACCCATCTCCCGTGTGATCACCAGGCTTTGCTCGTAATAATCGAGGGCCACCGGATAGTTCCCCAACAAGCGATTCACAACGCCGATGTTGTTGAGGGTGCGGGCTTCGCCCGCGCGATCGCCCATCTCACGTTTGATCACCAGGCTTTGCGCGTAGTAGTCGAGGGCTACCGGATAGTTTCCCAACGCTCGATTCACAATGCCGATGTTGTTGAGGGTGTCGGCTTCGCCCGCGCGATCGCCCATCTCCCGTTTGATCGCCAGGCTTTGCTCGTGGTAGTCGAGGGCCACCGGATAGTTTCCTAAATGTTCATTCACAAGGCCGATGCAGTTGAGGGTACTGGCTTCGCCTGCGCGATCGCCCATCTCCTGGTTGATCGCCAGGCTTTGCTCGTAGTAGTCGAGGGCCACCGGATATTCTCCCAGCAAGCGATTCACTTCGCCGATGTCGGTGAGGGTACCGGCTTCGCCCGCGCGATTGCCCATCTCCCGGTTGATCGCTAGGCTTTGCCCGTAGTAGTCGAGGGCCGCCGGATAGTTCCCCAGCGAGGTATTCACAAAGCCGATGCTGTGGAGAGTATTGGCCTCGGAGGCGCGATCACCAATCTCGCGTCTGAGCACGAGGCTTTGCTCGTAGTAGTCGAGGGCCACCGGATAATTCCCCAACAATCGGTTCACGACACCGATGTTGTTGAGGACACTGGCTTCGCCCGCGCGATCGCCAATCTCCTGTCTGATGACCAAGCTTTGCTCGTAGTAGTCGAGGGCTACCGGATAGTTTCCTAAATCTTCATTCACAGCTCCGATGTTGTTGAGGGGTTTGGCTTCGCCCGCGCGATCGCCAATCTCACGTGTGATCACCAAGCTTTGCTCGTAGTAGTCGAGGGCCGCCGGATAGTTTCCTAAATCTTCATTCACAGCTCCGATGTTGTTGAGGGTTTTGGCTTCGCCCGCGCGATCGCCAATCTCGCGTGTGATTACGAGGCTTTGCTCGTAATAGTCGAGAGCCGCCGGATAGTTCCTTAACAAGAAATTCACACCGCCGATGCCGTTGAGGGTTTCGGCTTCAGTAGCGCGTTGGCGAAGCCTCTCCTCTGGAGAATTGCCAATCTCGCGTGTGATCACCAGGCTTTGTTCATAGTAGTCGAGGGCGACTGAATAGTTCCCTAAATCTCGATTCACAACGCCGATGTTGTTGAGGGTTTTGGCTTCGGTGGTGCGTAGAGCTTCGCTTGCGCCGAAGGCTTCGCCAATCTCCCGCGCAATTACCAGGCTTTGTTGGTGGTATTCCAACGCCGTCGGGTAGTTCCCCAACAAGCGATTCACAACGCCGATGTTGTTGAGGGTTTGGGCTTCACTCTCGCGTTGGCGAAGCCTCTCCTCTGGAGAATCGCCAATCTCCCGCGAGATCACCAGGCTTTGCTGGTAGTATTCCAGCGCCGTCGGGTAGTTCCCCAGCGATTGGTTCGCTTCACCGATATTGTTGAGGGTTTGGGCTTCACCCGCGCGTTGGCGAAGCCTCTCCTCCGGAGAATCGCCGATCTCCCGATAAATTGCTAGAGCCTGCTCCCAAGATTGCAACGCTTCCCGGAACTGGCTGACTTGATACTGCTCAATGCCCTGCTGTAGAAGCCTATCGGCCTCTGCCTGTTGGACCTGGTTTGGCATTGCCTGCGCCAGAGCTGGTAGCACCCCCACACCACCAGACCACCCCGGCACTAGGGGCAAACCAACCGCCAACAGTAGCAATAGCCATTTCGAAGGGGGGCGCATCTAAAAACCTGGGGTGAGGTTGCACTGTGGAGTTCTACATCCGATTTAACCAACAATCCGGGTTCGGGGGCGATTTTGCCTCAAAAGTTTCCGCTTTTGGGCACCCACCCACCACAAGGTTGTACTATTGCCCCCAAAACTGCTGTGGCTAGGTCACAACGCCCAAGGCTTCCGTGGCCGCTCGTCCCCAACTCTGAAGCGTTTGCAGAGGGTTAACAGCCACTACTCTGCCGCCCCAATCAAGGTAAAAGCGGCCCAATCTCTTGGGTCGGGGTTTGTTTGCATGGTTGCCAGCATGGCCTGTCTCAGCGCCTGGGCCTTGTCTTGCCCCTGCTGCATTTGCCGATAAAACTCCGTCATCAGTTCAGCCGTAGGGGCATCGGGCACCGACCAGAGGGAGACAATTACGCTGGGGGTGCCGGCGGTAATCAGAGCTCGGGAGAGGCCAATTACCCCATCGCCTGTGATTTGGCCAAGGCCCGTATCACAGGCGCTAAGAGTATTCCAAGAAAAAAGTCATCCGTCTACGAAGCCAGGGTCGGGACGATTTC
>QBLT01000060.1 GCA_003249105.1 Leptolyngbya sp.
GTTAGGGAAGTGGGGGAGTTAGGAGAGGGGGAGGAGTTTTGAGTTTTGAATTGGGGGGATGAGGAAAGGAGTGTTGAACTGTAGGGTGGGCACTGCCCACCATTTGGAAAAACGTTGTCTAAAAAATCTCCCCAGGGTGAGGAGATTAGAGACTTTGGGCCACCTTGCGGGCCAGTTCGGCCATGCGGCAGGAGTAGCCCCACTCGTTGTCGTACCAGGCGAGAACTTTTACCTGGGTGTCATCTACGACCATGGTGGAGAGGGCATCGATAATGGAGGAGCGAGGATCGTCTTTGTAATCCACCGACACCAGGGGTCGGGTTTCGTAGCCCAAAATTCCGTTGAGAGGCCCGTCGGCGGCGGCTTTGAGGAGAGCATTGACTTCTTCGACGGTGGTGGGGCGATCGCACTCAAACACGCAGTCAGTTAGGGAGGCATTGAGCAGCGGTACTCGCACCGCTAAACCGTTGAGCTTGCCTTTGAGTTCGGGGTAGATCATGGTGATGGCGGTGGCCGAACCTGTGCTGGTAGGAATCAGCGACATCCCCGTAGCGCGGGCGCGGCGCAGGTCGCTGTGGGGAGCATCCACAATAGTCTGCGTGTTGGTGTGGTTGTGGATGGTGGTGATCGCCCCGTGGCGAATGCCCAACCCCTCGTGGATCACCTTGACCACCGGGGCTAAGCAGTTGGTGGTGCATGAAGCAGCCGTGAGCAGGTGATGCTCTGCGGGATTGTAGAGGTGGTCGTTGATGCCGTAGACCACGTTGAGCGCGCCTTCCTTAACCGGGGCGGCGACGATGACTTTTTTGACGCCGCGATCGTAGTAAGGGGCCAAAGATTCTGCGGTGCGAAACTTGCCAGAGCACTCCAGCACTAAGTCAATGCCGTAGTCAGCCCAGGCCACCTCGCTGGGGGCAGCACCGCTGCTGAAGCTGAGGGGAATGCCGTCTATAGTAATTTTTTCGCTGGCGATCGCCTCTACTTCCGGTGCCCAGCGGCCATGAACCGAGTCAAATTTAAGCAGGTGCGCCGCGGCCTCTGCGCCACCCTTGACCTCGTTGATGTGCACAAACTCTAATTCTGGGAAGGCCCAGCCCGCTCGCAGCACCAGTCGGCCAATGCGACCAAATCCGTTTACAGCAACCTTCACTATCTCTAAACCCTTTCCAGCATGGCAACGTAGACGCAAGCAAATAGCTGTAAATGCCTTCACATAGCATCATTTCAAAAAATATTGATGCTTCATTATTTCAAGAAAAGTTGATGTGTCAAGTTGTGCAGACTACATCTCTCTGGGCCTTAGGGTTTCAAGCTCCATGCCGCTTCGCTAGCAGCGCGGCTAGGGTAGCTAGCAAGTACGGTAAGCTGTAGTCACATCTGTTCTAAATTATGGCGGGTGTCTAAATGGTGCAGGCCACAGCGCAACCCCTCAGTTTTGAAGACTTTATCGATCAATACCCCAGCGATGGCGGGCGCTACGAGCTGATTGAAGGCGAGGTAGTTGAGGTGCGACCCACAGGTGCCCACGAAGACATTGGTGGATTCATCGCCCTCAAGCTAGGTGTTTTGATTGACCAGTCGGGGTTGCCATTGACGATTCCTCGCACCTGCGTGGTGAAACCGTCGCGGCCCAATGCGGGCTACATTCCCGATGTGGCTGTGCTCGATCGCACCCAACTCCAGCACGAAACCCTGTGGGAAAAATCGTCTACCGTCTGCAATGGAGCCACGATCAAGCTGGTAGTAGAAGTAGTCAGTACCAACTGGCGCGACGACTACGGCCTCAAGCTCGCCGACTACGAGGCCATGGGCATCGCAGAATATTGGATTGTGGATTTTCGTGCTTTGGGGGCGGCGCGGGTCATCGGCCAGCCAAAGCAGCCTACGATCACACTCTGTACGTTGGGGACTGACGGCTATCAGCTAGAGCGATTTACTGGCAATGATCAATTGGTATCACCGACCTTTGCAGGGTTGAGGCTAACAGCGCAGGATATTTTTGGCGCGGGTTCAGGATAGCCAGTCGGCAAAGAAACCGGGTTTCTTCTGCAAGATGCATAAACTGACTGATGGTTACCAAAAAGAGGCCCGGTTTCTAGCTACACCTTAACCCAGCTCATGGCCGTAGCCGCCCCCCCCAGGCGTGGCAATCCGAATACAATCCCCTGCATCTAGAGCTACGGTGGCTTGCCCCGGCAAAGCCTTCACCTCGCCATCGGCGCGAATCACCTGGTTTTCTCCTACCTGGCCCGGTTGTCCTCCGGCTAGGCCAAAGGGCGGCACCAGCCGATGGTTTGAGAGAATTGCCGCCGTCATCGGTTCGCGAAATTCCACGGTGCGCACAATGCCATTGCCGCCAGAATATTCCCCTGCCCCGCCACTGCCCTGGCGAATACAGAATTCTCTCAGCAGCACCGGAAAGCGCCACTCCAGCACTTCGGGGTCGGTGAGCCGCGAGTTGGTCATGTGGGTGTGCACCGCATCGGTGCCGGGGAAGCCGGGGCCAGCCCCCGATCCGCCGCAGATGGTTTCGTAGTACTGATGGCACTCATTGCCAAAGGTGAAGTTGTTCATAGTGCCCTGGGAGGCGGCGATCGCACCCAGCGCCCCATACAGCGCATCGGTCACGGCCTGGGACACCTCCACATTGCCCGCTACGACTGCTGCGGGATAGCGAGGGTTCAGCATCGACCCCGCTGGAATGACAATTTCCAGCGGCTTAAGGCAGCCCGCATTGAGGGGAATGTCGTCGTCCACCAAGGTTCTAAACACGTAGAGCACCGCCGCTTTGCACACCGCTGCCGGAGCGTTGAAGTTGCTAGGCCGCTGGGGAGAGGTTCCAGAAAAGTCAATTTTGGTGCGGCGTTCCTCGCGATTCACGGTGACTTGCACCGCAATCTGGCTGCCGTCATCCATAAGGTAGGTGAACTGGCCGTCGTGGAGGCGATCGATCACCCGCCGCACGCATTCCTCGGCGTTGTCTTGCACGTGCTGCATGTAGGTCTGCACGGTGTCGAAACCGTAATGAATCACCAGCTTTTGCAGCTCTTGCGCCCCCTTCTCGTTTGCCGCGATCTGGGCCTGCAAATCAGCAATATTCTGTGTCGAGTTCCGCACAGGATAAGGGGCCGTCGTTAGGATTTCTAACAGTTCAGCTTCCAGAAAGCGCCCCTGATCCATCAGTTGCACGTTATCTAGCAGCACGCCCTCTTCCTCAATCGAGGTGCTATTCGAAGGCATCGAGCCAGGGGTAATGCCGCCAATGTCGGCGTGGTGGCCGCGAGAAGCCACGTAGAAAGCAGGAGAGGAGCTTGAGTTCTGAGTTTTAAGTGTTGAATTTTGTAAGTCCTTCGGACTGGCTACGCCTACGCGCAGCGTCTCCAAAGGAGAAATTTTGGTTTTCTCTCTTTCTTCTTCTGTTTTCTTTTCTTCCAAGAAGACTGGCGTGATCACCGTGATATCGGGCAGGTGGGTGCCGCCGTTGTAGGGGTTGTTTTGCAGGTAGACATCGCCGGGTTTGAGGTCAGCACCCCTCGCCTCGATCAAACTGCGCACGCTTTCGCCCATCGACCCCAGATGCACCGGAATGTGGGGTGCATTGGCCACCAGCTGTCCCTGTTGATCAAACAGCGCACAGGAGAAATCGAGCCGCTCCTTGATATTGACCGAGTAGCTGGTATTTTGCAGCGTGATCCCCATTTCTTCGGCCACGGCGCGGAAGAGGTTGTTGAAAATTTCCAGCAGCACAGGATCAGGCAGTTTTGAATTTTGGCCCGATCGCAGAGTAAAGCTAGATTTTGGATGTGTAGCGTGGGTTGAGCCAATTTCTATTGGGCTATTATCAACGGTCTTTCCACTGGCGAAACCCACGGAACTTGTCTGTGAAGCGTCTTTCTTTAAAATCAAATGCCCTTTGGGAGTCAAGGTGGCGTTCCAACCGGGCTCCACAACATTGGTGCCGGTCGCTTCGATGACCAGGGCGGGGCCTGCGATCGCATCCCCCGGACACAAATCATCGCGGTGGTAGACCGGGGTGTCGTACCAACGGTCGGCGGTGTAGACCGACACGCTGGTTTTAGGCATCAGCGGCGTAGTGCGAGTTTTTTGAATGTCGGGTTCGTCGGGGCTGTGGGTGTGACCGATGACTTCGACGGCAGCGGTATCGACGATCAGACGCTTATTTTCTTGGGCGAAACCATAGCGCTGGCGGTGCAGGGTGGTGAACTGCGATCGCATCGCCTCCACCCCCGCAAAATCTACCGGTAGCACCGAATCTGTCCCTTCGTACTTCAGCAACAGCCGAGGCAAAATTTGGGGTAATTTTGAATTTTGAATTTTGAATTTTGAATTCTCCGGTTCCCCGCCCCCTCCGGAAGAGGGGCCAAGGGAGAGGGGCTCAAACCCCTGCTGCCGCAGTTCCTCCATCCCCTTTTTAGACAAGGACTCCACCATCTGCTGAATCTGCGGCAGCGTAGCCTCATCTAGGGGCAGCTCGACGGATTGCTCGTTGAGCGCCCCGACATCTGCCAATCCCATGCCATAGGCTGACAGCACCCCCGCGTAGGGATGCAGAAATACCTCGGTCATGCCCAGGGCGTCGGCAATCAGGCAGGTGTGCTGGCCCCCGGCCCCGCCAAAGCTGCACAGTACATAGTTAGAAACGTCGTAGCCCCGCTGCACTGAAATCTTTTTGATAGCGTTCGCCATTTTTTCCACCGCAATGGTGAGGAATCCGGCGGCGACTTGTTCCGGGCTGGGGGAGCTGCCAGTGGCCGCGTGGATTTCCTCAGCTAGGGCTGCAAACTGCTCGCGCACTGTCGCCCCATCCAGCGGCAGATCGCCCCCCGGCCCAAACACCTGGGGAAAGAACTCGGGCTGGAGCTTGCCTACCATGACGTTGCAGTCGGTCACCGCCAGCGGCCCGCTGTGGCGATAGCAGGCCGGCCCCGGATAGGCCCCCGCCGACTCTGGCCCCACCCGGTAGCGGCTGCCGTCAAAGCCCACAATTGAGCCGCCCCCCGCCGCCACGGTGTGAATCGCCATCATCGGTGCCCGCAGCCGCACCCCAGCCACCTCGGTTTCAAAGGTGCGCTCGTACTCGCCCCGATAGTGCGACACATCGGTTGAGGTGCCGCCCATGTCAAAGCCAATCATGCGATCGTACCCGGCCTGGCGACTGGTCTGCACTGCGCCGACTACGCCCCCGGCTGGGCCAGAGAGGATGCTGTCTTTGCCCTGGAAAAGCGCCGCATCCGTGAGGCCGCCGTTGGACTGCATGAACATTAGTCGCGGGTGAGACACAACTTGTTGCGTCTCACCCGCATAATTTAACTGCCCCGCCACCCGATCCACATAGCGCCGCAGAATTGGTGACAGGTACGCATCCACCACTGTTGTGTCACCTCGGCTGACGAGCTTGATCAGAGGGCTAACTTGGTGAGAAAGGGAGACCTGGGTAAAGCCGATCTGGCGGGCGAGGTCTCCCAGGCGCAGCTCGTGGGCAGAGTAGCGATAGCCGTGCATCAGGGCGATCGCACAAGCTCGAATCCCGCTGTCGTAGGCCCGCTGAAGTTCCTGCATCAGCCGGGCTTCTTCCTCAACAGTTAGGGGAACCAAAACGTCGCCCTGGGCACTGAGGCGTTCGTTGACCTCGATCGCCCGTTCGTAGAGCATTTCGGGTAGCTCGATGTGGCGGGCGAAGATGTTGGGGCGATTTTGGTAGCCGATGCGGAGGGCATCGCGAAATCCTTTGGTTGTGACGAGGAGGGTGCGATCGCCCTTGCGTTCCAGCAGTGCATTGGTGGCCACCGTCGTCCCCATTTTCACCGCCTCGATCAGCTCAGCCGGAATTATTTCGCCTGGTTCTAGCCCCAGTAGATCGCGCATGCCCTGGATCGGTGCATCGGCGTAGCGATCGGGGTTTTCGGACAGCAGTTTGTGGACAATAATTTGCCCATCGGGGCGGCGGGCCACAATGTCGGTGAAGGTGCCACCGCGATCGATCCAAAATTGCCAGCGCGGGTTAGCCACAGACGATGGGGTCATGATCACAGGGAATGAGAAACTTTAGCTGAACCTTGGTCTTCATTGTGAACTACCGCTAAACTCAGCGCGGGGGCTATTGTCATTGTCACTGGCCAATGACAGACTCGTGGCAATGGGGATAAGCCTTCTACGCCAGTTTTTCTGATAATTCGCTATTTAAGCTAGACCCTATGGATATTCAATCTAAAATTTATATCGCTGGTTCCCGTGGGCTGGTGGGCAGTGCTCTAGTCAGAACGCTCAAAGCCCAGGGCTATGAAAATTTGGTGCTGCGATCCAGCCAAGAGCTCGACCTGCGCAGCCAGGCAGCGGTGGATGAATTCTTTGCCCAAGAAAAGCCCAACTACGTCTTTTTGGCGGCGGCTAAAGTGGGGGGCATTCAGGCCAACAACACCTACCGGGCCGAGTTTCTCTACGACAATTTGATGATTGAGGCCAACATCATCCACAGTGCCTACCGCCACGGAGCGCAAAAGCTGCTGTTCTTGGGGTCATCCTGCATTTACCCCAAGCTCTGCCCCCAGCCAATGAAAGAAGACTACCTGCTGACGGGGTTTCTAGAGCAAACTAACGAGCCCTACGCGATCGCCAAAATTGCCGGCCTCAAGCTCTGCGAAAACTACTGCCGCCAGTACGGGGTCAACTTCATCTCGGCTATGCCCACCAACCTCTACGGCCTCAACGACAACTTTGATCTGACCAACTCCCACGTGCTGCCCGCGCTGATGCGCAAGTTTCACGAGGCCAAGGTCAATGGCGACCCGACCGTCACCGTGTGGGGCACCGGCACCCCCCTGCGCGAGTTCTTGTACGTCGATGATCTAGCCGATGCCCTGGTGTTTTTGATGAACAGCTACAACGATGTCGATTTCGTCAACGTCGGCACCGGGCAGGAAGTTTCAATCAAAGAACTGGCTCTCACCATGAAGGCCGTGGTCGGCTACGAAGGCGAACTGGTGTTTGACACCACCAAGCCCGACGGCACCCCCCGCAAACTGCTCGATGTCTCGCGCCTCAACGCAGCGGGCTGGCAGGCTAAAACCGATCTCAAAACCGGTATTGAGCAGACCTACGCCTGGTTTTTGCAGAGCTACGACTCGCTGCGGGGCCGCACGGCCGCCTAGGTATATCCCCTCAGGCGGGCTCGCATTTGCCGCTGCGAATTAACCCCACCCGGCGGGTAATGGCTTCCTGCTGGGTGGCGTAGGGGCCCCACATGGGGCGGTGCTCCTGAAGTCGCTCGCGGCTGATGCTCTCGGCAGACAGCACGTTGCAGGTGCCGTCTGCGGCCTGAACCACATACCACCCCTCATTTCTCTCTGACATTCAATCACTCCTAACCAGGTCATGGCGCTAACCTATTAAACTCGGTTTTGCTCCAAGTGGGGGGAGAGGTCAGTAACAGAAGCGATCGTTGTCGTTAGCCTGGGTGTGTCCTTTGCCCTTGCGCATGGCCCCAATCAGGGTGGAAACCACCACGCAGCGGTGAGTCTGTTGGTTCCCGCCCGTCGAGAAGGTTACGGTGCTGACGCGGGCTTTAACGTTGCCATACATATCAAACTTGACGTAGTAGGTGCCGCCTGAATTGATCATGGTGTTGTCAATGTCTGCAAAGACTACTCCATCAACCAAAGGAGTCCACGCTACGGCCTGACTCGCTAACGTCGTTTCGGGATGGCTGGCCCACTCAATGCGTCCGTTGCGATCGCGAATGCTGAAGCGGCGATCGTGGCGGTGCTGCATGGCATCGGCCTGGGTGGATCGCAATGCCTGATACACCATGTCTCGGGCGGCGTTGATTTTGCGCTGCTGCACAAAACTAAACCACGAAGGGGCGGCGATCGCCGCCATTAGACCCGCAATCACCACCACAATCAATCCTTCGATCAGCGTGAACCCAGCAGAATTAGACTGCTTGCCGACTGGTCGGCGCGATCGCTGCAAAAGTCGAGTCATATCGTAGATGCAAAAGTCTGGTGCGCTCAAGATGCCCACGGGCAAATAGGGCAAGGTCAGCGTCGAGCCCCACATCGGTCATTGTGCCGAGCTATGTCTAAGAAAGCTGACACATAGCCGAAGCGGCGCAAAGTCGGTAAGCTGACAAAGGTGTTGCCATAGCCCAATTGAATAGGTCTCAGACCCTGGTTCTACCAGTCAAATTGCCAATAAAAATTTTGCGCTTGGCACCCACGCCACCATTTCAACAGCCTCAAAGGAGATTTCGCCCGTGGATGTTAGAGCCGCCGTTGCCCTTGGCCCTGGCCAACCCCTGACTATTGAAACTGTTCAGCTAGAGGGGCCTCGTGAGGGTGAAGTACTAGTCGAAATCAAAGCCACCGGCATTTGCCACACCGATGCCTACACCCTCTCCGGCAAAGACCCAGAGGGGCTATTCCCCGCCATCCTTGGCCATGAGGGGGCCGGGGTGGTGGCCGAAGTAGGCCCCGGCGTCACCAGCCTCAAGCCCGGCGATCACGTGATTCCTCTATACGTGCCTGAGTGCCGTCAGTGCGAATACTGCCTCAGCTTTAAGACCAACCTCTGCCAAGCCATTCGCCTTACCCAAGGGCGAGGGCTCATGCCCGACGGCACCAGTCGATTGTCCCTCGACGGCAAGCTGCTGTTTCACTACATGGGCACCTCCACCTTCTCGAACTACACGGTGGTACCCGAAATCGCCCTGGCCAAGATTCGCCCTGACGCCCCCTTTGAGAAGGTCTGCTATATCGGCTGCGGCGTCACTACGGGCCTGGGCGCGGTGATCAACACCGCCAAAGTTGAACCGGGGGCCAATGTAGTCGTGTTTGGCCTGGGCGGCATTGGCCTCAACGTCATCCAGGGCTGCCGCCTGGTGGGGGCCAACAAAATCATCGGCGTTGACATCAACCCCAACCGGCAGGAGCTGGCCACCAAGTTTGGCATGACCCACTTTGTCAACCCCAAGGAGGTCGAAGGCGACCTGGTGGCTTACCTAGTAGAACTCACAGGTGGCGGGGCCGACTACAGCTTTGAGTGCGTCGGCAATGTGAATTTGATGCGTCAAGCGCTGGAGTGCTGCCACAAGGGCTGGGGCGTCAGTGTCATTGTCGGCGTCGCCGCCGCTGGCGAAGAAATTAGCACCCGCCCCTTTCAGCTAGTGACTGGGCGCGAGTGGAAGGGCACGGCCTTTGGTGGAGCCAGGGGGCGCACCGATGTTCCCAAAATTGTGGACTGGTATATGGACGGCAAAATCAATATCGACGACCTGATCACCCACGTCATGCCGCTGGATGAGATCAACACCGCCTTTGATCTGATGCACCGGGGGGAGAGTATTCGCAGTGTGGTGACGTTTTAAGGAGATTTCTAGAAAAGAAGATCCCCGCTTTATCGGGCAACTGTAGCCACTGTAGGGTGGGCACTGCCCACCATTAAGGAGAAAGTTTTCTAGAAGTCACCTAAGCTATTTCGGAGCGTCTTTATCCATAGAAAAAGGGGCTTATGTCATAGCGGCTTTGGTGGTGGGCAGTGCCCACCCTACGAGTCAAGCCAAATACTCTCCTTCGATACGGGGCCAGACGCCGGGTTCACCCCCTCATTCACCCTTTACCCCTTACCCCTCCACCCCCTAGCCATGTCTTCCCTTACCCTGCACAAACAACACGCCTGCTTCGGAGGCACCGTAGGCTACTACAGCCATCCGTCGGATGTCTGTAACTGTGAGATGCGATTCGCGGTGTTTGTGCCGCTCCAGGCGCAGACTGGCCCGGTGCCGGTGCTGTTTTATCTGTCGGGGCTGACCTGCACCGAAGACAATTTCACCAGTAAGGCGGGGGCGCAGCGCTATGCCGCCGAGCACGGGTTGATGCTGGTAGCCCCCGATACCAGCCCTCGGGGTGACGACATCCCCGACGAGGCCGATGCCTGGGACTTTGGCACCGGGGCTGGGTTCTACGTGGATGCTACAGAAGCGCCCTGGAGCAGCCACTACAACATGTACAGCTATGTGGTGCGGGAGCTGCCGGAGCTGATTGCCCAGGAATTTGCGGTGCGGCGCGATCGCATGGGCATTTTTGGCCACTCCATGGGCGGCCACGGGGCGCTGGTGTGCGGATTGCGCAACCCTGAGCTATTCAAATCGATCTCGGCCTTTGCGCCGATCGCGGCCCCGTCCCAATGTCCCTGGGGTGAGAAGGCGTTTTCGGGATATCTAGGGTCAGACCGTGAGAGCTGGAAAGCCTACGACGCGACGGGGTTGGTAAAGGAGCATGCCCAACCCCATCGCACCATCTTGATTGACCAGGGCACCGCCGATAGTTTTTTGGCGCAAAACCAGCTCTTGCCCAATGTTTTTGCCGACGCCTGCAAAGCGGCTGGACAACCCCTAGTTTTACGCATGCAGCCGGGCTACGATCACAGCTACTTTTTTATGGCGTCCTTTATGGCTGACCACCTGCGTCACCATGCCGATGTGCTGACAAAGGGCTAGGCTAGGGAAGATTGTTCAGGCCAACGTGTTGCGTTATCAGGAGACCCCACTATGGTGAGATATTGTGTTGCTGCTCTGCTAGTGGTGCTGGCGTGGCTGACTCCAGGGACAGCTTGGGCCAGCCCACCATCGCCGCTGCTCGCCCAGGCCACCGTGGTGGAAGTGGCTGAAGCTGACGTCAGCGCGCCCCTCAGCGACGCCGACATTGCTACCTTTGCCAAGGTCTATCAGCAGGTGCAAACCCTGCGCCTTGATGCTGAGCGGGAGATGGCTAAGGCTGTAGAAGACGAAGGGCTGACCATTGAGCAGTTTAATGCGATCGCAGAGACCCAGCTTGGCGGTGCGGCTGACAGCCCCGATGACATGGCTAAAATCGTCGAAAAAGCCAAAATTTCTAAAAAGGACGACAAAAAGTTCAAAGCGGCTGTAGATCGCATCATTGCCATTCGCCAGAGCACCGAAGGCGACATGGAAAAAGCGATTGAGGCCGATGGGCTTTCCATCGATACCTTCAACAGCATTTTGGAGCGCTCCGCCGACGATACCGCCCTCCAGCGGCAGATCAGTGATGCGATCGTCAAGCAAACCCTGGCCGCTGCCGAGTCGGCAGATTAACTCCGGTCAGCGTCATAAACAAGACCCTTAAAAGTAGTTATTTCAGGTTTTATGAGGTTATGTGAACCCGGCCCCAGCCTTGGGGAGAATGGGGTCACAATGAGCCACAGAAGCCGATCTGTGCTTACTCTTGAGGGTTTTTGTGATGGTGCCTTTCTTTAAAACCGCCCCTGCGGAAACCGATACGGAGACCAAGATTCTAAAAGCGGCCCTAAAGCTGTTTGCCAAGCATGGCTACGGCGGCACCACTACCCGCGAACTCGCCCAAACCGCCGGGGTGGCCGAGGGCACCCTGTTCCGCCATTTTGAGAACAAAAAAGCGATTCTAGTGGCGGTGGCCAGCCAGGGCTGGGTCGAAATTCTCACCGACCTGCTGACTGAGCTGAGCGAAATGGCCAGCTACAAGGCGATCGGCCAGGTGATGCAGCGGCGCATGCTCAATCTGCAAAAGAACTCGGCCCTGATGCGGGTGTGCTTTATGGAAGCGCAGTTTCACCCCGAGCTGCGGGAGCAGATTCAAACCGAAGTGATCGGCAAAATGATCGACGTCGCCGAAGCTTTCTTTCAAACCGCCATGGATCGCGGCGTCTATCGCCCCATGAACGCCCGCATGGTGGCGAGAGTCTTTTTGGGCATGTTTACCGTCGCAGGCTTTAGCCAAGACACCCTCGGCGACGAAGCCGCCTCACCCCAGGCGATGAAAGACCTGGCGGAGTGTTTGACGGATATTTTCTTGAATGGGGTGTTGGCCTAGGGGAGTAAGTGGGTAGAGGATAGGTGGGTAGGTGATTGCATCCACACACCCACTCACCCACATCACCCGCTCCTACCGTCTTCCCTGACCAAACAGGATCGCCTTGGCCTCATCGCTCATGGCTGATTCAGCTCGCATTGACCCGGCGATCGCGTAGGCCCGCTCCACCGCTGGTCGCGCTTTGATCGCCTCAAACCAGCGCTTCAGATTGGGGAAGTCCTCCAATTTTTGCTGCTGGGCTTCGTAGGGCACAATCCAGGGATAGCAGGCCATATCGGCGATGGAGTAGTCGCCAGCGACAAATTCGTGATCCCTAAGCTGCGTGTCTAGCACGCCGTAGAGCCGCTCGGTTTCTTTGACGTAGCGGTTGATGGCGTAGGGAATTTTTTCGGGGGCGTAGTTGTTGAAATGGTGGTTTTGGCCCAGCATTGGCCCCAGCCCGCCCATCTGCCAAAACAGCCACTGCATGACGTTGGCGCGATCGCGCCCGTTCTCCGGCAAAAACTGCCCAGTCTTTTCGGCTAGATACTGCAAGATCGCCCCGGACTCAAACAGACTCAGGGGTTCGCCGCCATCGGCGGGTTCGTGGTCAACGATGGCGGGAATGCGGTTGTTGGGGGCGATCGCCAGAAAGTCGGGGTTAAACTGATCGCCCTTGCCGATATTGATGGGCTTGATGGTGTAGTCTACGTCGGCTTCTTCGAGAAAAATGGTGACCTTGTGACCGTTGGGGGTCGTCCAGTAATAGAGGTCGATCATGGCGAGCATCCTTGGGGGCAAAGCACGGGAGCAGACCCAAATAGCCTAAACCAAGTCCGCCAATCTTGCGGAAATTTTAGTACAATTGAACTATATTGCAGTGGCGTGCAGGGCGCTTAATGCAGCAACTTGGAGAAAACGCGCCAACATTGGTTCAAAACCCTAGCCTCCAAGGCGTTGTAATCCTTAGAGTTGCCAGGACTCAACATTTCTTTCGATTTTGTTCCCATCTGAATCGCCATCTGGCCTTAGAATCAAGCGATAATTTCGGACTCGCACCCGAGTAGACCGGCCCCAAGGGCCAGCCCACCGCCCCAGAGGATGACTCGTTATGGCCATTATTGCCCTCAAAGCCTGGTATCTCGAAGCCTACGAGCCGGTGCGAGAATTAGAGCAGCGCCCCCACGATCTGCGGCTGAGCAAAAACAGTCTGCTGAAGTCGGCGCTGCGGGCCGACTTTCTAGACGACAGCGCTGAGGTGAAGCAGTCGGCCTGGTTTCAGCGCTATCTCGATGGCGAAACCGTAGAGTTTTACATCGAGGGCAGCGGCGGCTACGGCATCGCCAACATCGACCTGATCAGCCACGAGATTTACTTCACCAAGCTAGATGTGATGGCTCACCTGGAGCCGATTGTCTACTTCTGCTATCAGCAGGAGTACAGCGAGTCGGCAGAGGCTCTGCACCAGGCGCTTACTGATGCGATCGAGAGCTTCAACAAAAAGTCTCGCGTCGCCCTCACCTTGGAGGTGTCCCACCGGCTCAGCGACGGCCCGGCCCGGCTCAACAGCGCCCTCACCCGTAAAATTCGCAAGTCGCTGCTGTTTGTGGCCGATGGCACCCCGATCGCAGCCGTAGAAGGCAACACCACCTTACTGGTACCCAGCCCTCACGTGTGCGTGGAGATGGGCTACGCGCTCCAGGCCAAGCCCGCCGAGCAGATCTTGCTGGCCCAAATGGAGCGAGCCGATATTGTGGGGCAATACCCCTTTGACCTACCCGCCCAGAACCGGCTGACCTTTAAGACCAAGACCGACATTGCCAAGCAGATTCCCAAGGCCCTTGAGCAGCACTTATCTCGCTTTAATCTTTGGGCTTAGCTACCTTGCTAGGATGACCCCTGTGAAGATAAGAGAGTAAGGCGATCGCGCAGCATTCCCTTTAGAGAATGGCCCATCAGAGCTGGTTTTTGGCCGTCGCGCAGCGTCCCCTTTAGGAAATCGCCCCTCAGAGCCAGCCTTGGATCATCTTGCGGGCACTGACAGCTGAAATTGTGAGGCGAATCACGGTACCGATTGATCGCTGTGCCCTAAAGTAAGAAAAATTTAGCCCTCAATCACGCCCTCTCCTTAGGAAGCCCCTCATGCTAGACGCCCCCGATCTGCTCAGACTGCTGCACCCGTTTTTGGCTGTTACGGTGGTGATGCCGCTGATTGGCGTAGCGGTTTATTTTGCGGTGCAAACCCGCCAGCGGCGTTTAGCTGTTGCAGACAAAACCAAAACCACCATTTCTCCAGTGGTCGGCAAAGAGCATGTGCGGGTGGGTCAATGGCTGGCTGGAGCAGTGGTTAGTTTGGTACTACTGGGCTTAGCACACCCGATTTTCAAGACCCTGCTACGGGAAAATGTCTGGGCCGAAGACCCCTTTCGTGGGGTGTTTGTGGTGGCGATGTACGCCTTCACCCTGGGGGCGCTGGCGCTGCTGTATCGCTCCAGCAGCCGGGTTTGGCGCGGTACCTTTGCCACGCTGACCGGCATGGGGCTCTGGCTGCTGGGCATGCAGCCGGGGGTGTTTCGGCGCGGCTATGAGTGGCAGGTGTCTCATTTTTACCTGGGTATGGCGGCGGCCATGCTGATGATCTTTGCCTTAGCTACCCTGCCCGAGATTTATAAGTCTAAGCGCTGGCGGCTAACCCACGCTGCCCTCAACACCATAGCGGTGCTGCTGTTTATTAGCCAGGGAATTACTGGCGTACGCGACCTGCTCGAAATTCCGCTGTATTGGCAAGAGCCCTTTATCTTCCAGTGCAACTTTGAGGATAAGAGCTGTTAATAGCGCCGTAGGTCTGAGCCGCTACAATCTAGGCACTGCTGGGGTAGGTGTCGAGCTGTAGGGTCCATGATTACTAAAGCATTTGCTAAAAGCCTGCCCCGCTGGGTTTGGCTGGGTTTGGGGCTACTTACCCTGCTCTTTTTCGATGCGATTATCAATCTTCAGGCGGAGCGGCTGTGGTTTGAGGAGGTCAACTACCTGGAGGTGTTTTGGTTGCGGCTCAGGTCACAGCTGCTCCTCGGCATTATTCCGATTTTGTGTACTCTGGGGTTTACCTGGGGCAACCTGACCCTGGCCGATCGCGCCCAACCACTCGAAAAACCTAGCGATCGCCGCGATCAGGCCCGCAGTTTAGGCCTCAGCGGGCTGCTGCTGCTGGGGGTAACCCTGAGCTTTTTGCTGGGCTTGCAGCTGATCTACCAAGGGCAAATTGCCGGCGATTTTTGGCAGCAGACCACTACCCTCTACGACTCCACCACGCCCCTGGCCCTGTGGCCTAAGCTCCAGCTATTTAAGGTCGTTGGGCAAATTTTTATCACCCAGCCCTGGCTGCTGATCGCCCTAAGCATAAGCACTGTGGCCTTTTTGCTCTACCCTCGACAGCTGGGGCGACTGGCGGCGATGCTGATGAGCCTCGGCTACGGGCTGATTTTGGCCAAGCAGTGGCCCACAGTGCTGCTTTCCCTTGATCCAGTGCCCTACGGTCAGACAGAGCCAATCTTCAACCGCGACATTGCCTTTTATATTTTTCAGCTGCCAGTACTGCGCCTGCTGGAATTTTGGGTGTTAGGCGGGCTCTTCTTCACGTTGGTCAGCGTGTGTTTAGTCTATTTGCTCAAGGGCAATACCCTTAGTCAGGGACGCTTTTATGGCTTTTCTGGCCCCCAGCAGCAGCACCTTTACACCCTAGCCGGGCTGCTGTTTTTGGCTACTAGCGTCAGCCACTGGCTAGGGCGCTACGACATCCTCTACTCCCAAGAAGGTGTGGTGTATGGCGCGGGCTATACCCACGTCAATGTAGTGCTGCCCGCCAACTGGCTGCTGTCGATGTTCGCCCTGGGGTTAGGGCTGGTCTTTTTAAGCCGAGGGCTGCTGTGGACCCCGACTTACATCAATCCCATGCTCAAAATTCCCCCAGAGGGTGCCGCCAAAGCTCCCCTGGGCTGGTGGGCGGGAGTAGGGCGCACTAGTCTGCTGATCAAAGGTATCTGTGGCTACTTGGTGTTGACCCTGCTGGGCCTGGTAATAGCGCCTGCCCTGGTGCAGCGGCTGGTGGTGCAGCCCAACGAACTCCAGCGCGAGCGCCCTTTCATTACCAACTCCATTGCCCTCACCCGTGCCGCCTTTGACCTTGAGGCCATTGAGTCAGAGCCCTTTGACCCCAGTGGCGACCTCAACGCCGCAGACCTCGAGCAAAACGACCTCACCCTCGAAAACATTCGGCTGTGGGACCCCAGGCCGCTGCTCGACAGCAACCGTCAGCTCCAGCAAATTCGTCTGTACTACGAGTTTAAGGATGCCGACTTCGATCGCTACAGCATTTTGAACCAGCAGCGCCGCTCAGAGCGCCGTCAGGTGATGATTTCGGCACGCGAACTCAACTACGAGCGAGTGCCCGAGATTGCCAAAACCTGGGTGAACGAGCACCTGGTCTATACCCACGGTTACGGCTTCACCATGAGCCCGGTGAATACCGCTGGCCCCGACGGGCTACCTACCTACTTTGTCAGCGGCATCAATAACCTGCCCAGCAGCGAGGAAGTGCGCCAGAGCATTCCCATCGGGGAGCCACGCCTGTACTTTGGCGAGTTGACCGACACTTATGTCATGACCAACACCCAGGTGCTGGAGCTTGACTACCCCAGCGGCAACGAGAATATCTACACCACTTACCTGGGCCGGGGCGGCATCAACCTGGAGAGTGGCTGGCGGCGGCTTTTGTTTGCCCGCTACCTGCTCGACTGGCGGATGCTATTTACCGAAGACTTTACCGCCGATACGCGGCTGCTGTTTCGCCGCAATATTGCCGATCGCGTGCGGGCGATCGCGCCTTTTTTGCGCTTTGACACCGACCCTTACCTGGTTGCCGCTGACATCGGCAATGCCTCGCGCCAGTGGGGCACTGGCGCAGCCCACGGCAGTCGCCCGCCGAGCAAGATCAGCATTGAAACCTTTCGCGATCGCGACCCCAACCTCACCGTCGAAAACTACGACTC
Source organism: Leptolyngbya sp. (assembly GCA_003249105.1). GTDB lineage: Bacteria > Cyanobacteriota > Cyanobacteriia > Phormidesmidales > Phormidesmidaceae > Nodosilinea. The sequence goes on from QBLT01000060.1 coordinate 16,910, forward strand.
CCAAGAAACCGAAAGCTACCTCTACTGGGTGATCGACGCCTACACCGTCAGCGGTCGCTACCCCTACTCTGACTCCGGCGACAACGATTTTAACTACATTCGCAATTCGGTCAAGGTAGTGGTCGATGCCTACAACGGGGCCATTAGCTTCTTTGTCGCCGACCCCAACGACCCAATCATTCAAACCTGGAGTCGGCTGCTGCCCGCTATGTTTGAGTCATTGGACGCCATGCCCGATAGCCTGCGCGCGCACATCCGCTACCCGCAGGATCTGTTTTCGGTGCAGGCCGACTCGCTGATGACCTACCACATGACCGATCCTCAGGTGTTTTACAACCGAGAAGATCAGTGGCGCGCGCCTAACGAAATTTATGCGAACGAGGCCCAGCAGGTTGAACCCTACTACCTGATTATGAAACTGCCCCAGGAGGACACCGAGGAGTTTGTGCTGCTGCGGCTGTTTACCCCCGACCAGCGCAACAACTTGATTGCCTGGCTGGCGGCCAGATCAGATGGCGATCGCTACGGGCTGCGGCTGCTCTACCGCTTTCCCAAGCAGGAACTGGTGTTTGGCCCCGAGCAGATCGAGGCCCGCATCAACCAAGACCCCGAAATTTCCCAACGCATCTCCCTGTGGGATACCCAGGGATCCCAGGCTCAGCAGGGTAATTTGCTGGTGATTCCCATTAATCAGTCGCTGATCTACGTAGAGCCCTTGTACCTGGTAGCTGAGCAAAACCAGTTGCCCACCCTAGCTCGGGTGATTTTGGTTTACAAAAACCGGATTGCCATGGCTCCCACCCTACAGGCGGTGCTGTCGGCGGTGTTTTTAAGGGAGCCTGAGCCTGCCGCCCCCATTTTGCGCGAGCTGGGGGCAGAGCCGCCGGAGGCCGACCAGCCGCTGCAACCGCCGCCGGGCATTGAGATTCCCGCCGGGGTGCCCGCTGAGGAGGGCCTGCTAGAGGGAGGCTAACGTAGCTGGCAGCCCAGCTTTTGTCGGTTGGGCGAAAAATTTTCAGGATTGACGCAGCCCTAGGGTCGCTCTAAAAACTGCGCCAGCAGCTCTTTGGCTGGCTCAACCATTGCCCAGGTGCCATCGGCCTGACGGCGCAGGGTGGCAAAAGCGACGACGTTACCGCTGCCGATGGGGTCGCCCTGGGCCAGGTCGCCCAGCTTTACCTGGCGCAGCCCGCAGAGGCGAAACAGGTAGGCCGGCACGTCTGGACTCGATAAAATGAGGCACTGGTCGGCGTTGCCCTCGGCAGGCTGCACCTGACCATCAAAGGGCATAAACACTCGATTGCCCTGAATATCAACCGTAATGTCGCCCAGGCCGCTCTGCACCGAATACCCTGCCAGGCGATCGCCGGGTTGCAGCGCCCACTTTTGGTGCAGGGTAATGTTGCGCGGGCCAGGGTCGGGGCTGGAACCGGAGCAGGCCCCAGTCAGCAGGACGAGGGCCACAGCCAGTCCGTGCCAAGGCCGCCACCCTAGACGATGGCCGCCCTCAATCCAGGTCGTTAGCTCTGTCTTAGCACCCATTTACCGCCAGCCATAAATACACCTGAACTTTAGTTCATCTATACTGAATTATGCCATGATTTTTTGGGGACGGACGGGGGCATGGCCCAATCGCGTCTGGAGCAGGTCAAGGCGCTAGGATATTAGGGCCATTTGGAGGCCCACCGTGTTTTTGAGCGTCGTTACCCCCACCTATAATCGCCAGCCCATTCTAGAGAAGTGCCTGCGCGCCCTGGAACAGCAGCGGTTTGACCCGGCGCTGATCACCGACTACGAGCTGGTGGTTGTAGACGACGGCTCTACCGACGGCACCCAGGATTGGCTGCGCGCCCACGCCGCCGAGTTTCCCCACGTGCGGCTGTTTGAGCGGCACCACGGCGGCGCGGGGGCGGCCCGCAACTACGGCGTCGAGGTGGCCCAGGGAGATGTCATTGTATTTATCGACAGCGATGTGATTATGGTGCCGGGTGGCCTCCAGGCCCACGCCCAAGCGCTGGCGGCGGCCTATGAGCGATTGGGCAGCGATCGCGCCTTCACCGCTGGGCGGCTGGTTAACACCTGCAACTTTGACCAGCCCACCGACGAGCCTGCCAAGGTTACCGATTTCTCCAACGCCTTTTTTGATACGGCCAACGTGGCGATCGCCAAACACTGGCTCACCACCGCCGGGCTGTTTGACCCCGCCTTTCGCCTCTACGGCTGGGAAGATTTAGAACTAGGGGTGCGGCTCAAGAACCTGGGTGTCTTGATGGTCAAAGTGCCCGAGGCCACCGGCTACCACTACCATCCACCCTTCTCCCTCGACCAAATTCCTAAGATGATCGATCAGGAGACCCAGCGAGGCCGAATGGGGGCGATTTTTTACCAAAAGCACCCCACTCGTGAGGTGCGAATGATGATTCAAATGACCTGGCTGCACCGTCTGCTGTGGGGGCTGCTCACCGTGGGTGGGCGGCTGAACGAGCGCACCATGGCCCCCCTGCTGCGCTGGCTGATTGCCCAGGGCAAGCCCCAGGTAGCCCTAGAACTCGCCCGGATATTCCTCAACTGGTACACGGTGCAGGGGGTGTATGCCGCCTACAGCGAACTTCAACAGCAGGGGTGATAGGGGTAATGGGGTGGATGGGTAGGGGGTGCAAAACAGTCCTATACCCCGCTAAAACCCGGCCCTCTACATCAACCACATTTCAGCGGCGCTGGCGATCGCCATGGCCAGCATCCCCACCGCTAGGTATTGCAGCAGGGGCGGTCTAGCCTGCCGCTGTCGTTCAGTAGAGCGTAGAGCACCATAGATGTGGGGCGCTCCGATCAGAAAAAAGAACAGGTGGAGGATGTCGACCTTCCGCCGCTCCAGCGTGAAATCGGATTGGGGGTTCATCGGAAATTCTCCTTTGAGGTTGGCACTAAACGTTGGCTGTCGTGACCAGGCACAATGTAACACAACATTAAAAAATCTTGTGTTGTGTCACAACGTGATCAGTCAAGCTTTCACCCTAAGGACAGGTCTTGGGCACAAGAACGAAAACAGAAGAACGAAAATTTGGAGCAATGCCCAATGGGTTGGAATTCTGGCTGTTTGGGCTGTTCTAGCCTGGATTTCACCTCCTCACCACAGGTCGCTCAGGGGATCGGGAGCTGGGGGCAGGGCTGGGTCGGGCTCACGGTTCCAGAGTTCGAGCAGCAGTTGGGCCAGGACTTGGCTTACCCAGGCGTTGCCCTCGAGGCTGAGGTGAATGTGGTCAGAGTAGAGCCGTTCGTGGGCCGTCTGCTGAAACAGGGGCAGGCCGTCGAGGTAGGGAATGCCCTCGCTCTGGGCTAAGGCGGTGAGGCGCTGGCGGGCCACCAGTTCGTAGTCGCGGGGGCCGTCGGAGTCGAGTTCGCGGCGCAGGGGGGTCATGGCGATCGCCAGTTGCCCCCCTGCCGCCAGCACTACCTGGTTGATCTGGCGCAGGGCCTCTAGGTTAACTCCAACGCGATCGCCCCCTTGGTCATGCAGTGCTTGCAGGGCGGGGCTGGGGGTGTAGCCGAGCCGCCGCTGGGC